>DITA01000006.1:0-25365 GCA_002422665.1 Flavobacteriales bacterium UBA6196 | reverse complement strand
ATGCGCTCATTAATGAATGCCAAAATATATTTTTTTTCTTGGGCGCCAAATTTGACTCCTAAAGTCATCGAACCACTTCGTTAGGTTTCTCGTTCCGCTCCTGCTTTTTTGTTTTTTGTCATTCTGAGCGGAATCGAAGAATCTAAAAAAACAAAAATAGCTCCGCTCAACTCGGGGCGCAAGTTTAGGGATTTTTAGAAACCAATTTTTTTTAAAAAACTTTCAGTGAAAAATACAACCAACCCTTTCTGCGTTTTTTGAGGAATCTGTAAAACGCAGTAAGGGTTCAGAATAATAAAAATACATTCCACAACATCCAACCTCTAACCTCTAACCTCTGACATCTGACATCTAACATTCAAAATTTCCGTATCTTTGCACTCCACGAGAAAAACAGCTTGTTGATTCCAAGAAATTGGGGTAGGAAAGTCCGGACATCACAGAGCAGCATAAAGGTTAACAACCTTCCGTCGTGAGACGAGGACAAGTGCAACAGAAAGCAAGTACAGTTCGGCTGTAGTGAAACCAGGTAAACTCTATGCGATGCAATGGTAAGTATATCGATGCTTTTTAGAGCAATCTAAAAATAGGAGTAGCTCGCTCCGAAAATCGAGGGGTAACCAGCTCAAGGTTTGTAGTAATGTAAACCGTAGATAAATAACAAGCGTCCCGATTCATCGGGAAACAGAATCCGGCTTATCGTTTTTCTCGTGGTTTTTTATTCTGCTTCCAACTGCTTTTTAGCATCATCCAATCCCGCTCTATCTTCTTCTGAAAGTGTAGGATATTGCAGATTCATTTTTTCTAGCGTTTCTATAATAATTTGTATGGCGGCCACTCTTGCAAACCATTTTTGGTCAGCAGGAATCACAAACCAAGGCGCGTGATCTTTACTGGTTTCAGAAATGGCTTCTTCATACGCTTTCATATATTGGTCGAAAACGGCACGTTCTTTTAAGTCGCCCATAGAAAATTTCCAGTTTTTTTCTTGTTCAACAATTCGGTCTAGGAAACGTTTTTTCTGCTCTTCTTTGGATACATGGAGGAAAATTTTCACAATTTTTGTTCCATTTCTGGCTAAATGTTTTTCAAAATCTTTGATGCTTTCGTATCTGTTTTCCCAGAATTTTTCATCAATTTCGTCAGTAGATTTCCAAACTTTTTCGCTTAGATTATATTCAGGATGCACTTTACACACCAAAACACTTTCGTAATGGCTTCGGTTGAAAATCCCTATTTTCCCTTTTTCTGGTAAAGCCAAATAATGCCTCCAGATGAAATCATGACTGTATTCTTTAGAAGTTGGCGTTTTAAAACTGGTCACTTCACAACCTTGCGGATTTACTCCACCGAAAACATGTTCTATCAAACTGTCTTTTCCTGCAGCATCCATCGCTTGTATCACAACCAAAAGTGATTGACTGCCATCTGCGTAAAGCTTTTCCTGAAGTTCATAGAGTTTTTTCTTCTCTGCATCGAGCATTTTTTGACCTTCTTCTTTGGTCAGTTCGCCTTTATAATCGGTGTTGAAATCTTTGAGATTAAATTTTTGATTTTCTTTTACAAGAAAGTTATCGGTGAAATTGGTGTCCATTTTTTGAAATATTTTGTTCAACTAAAGATAATAAAAAAAACCGACGGGTTAAAGTCGGTTTTTGTATAATAATTTTAAAAAGAATTATTTTTTTGGAGCCAAAGTTTTTTCTTCAGTTTTAGCATTTGCATCTACTGTTCCTTGGATGTATAGAACGACTCTTCCGTTTACTGGGTCGTTAGAAAATACATCGATAGATTTTTTGAAAGGTGCAGCATTTGCAGTGTTATAATGAACTTTAATCTGTGCAGATTTACCAGGCATCACTGGCTCTTTTGGCCATTCAGAAGCGGTGCAACCACAGCCTGGCTGTACGTTAGAAAGGATTAAAGGCTTGTTACCAGTATTTTTAAAAGTAAAAACTCTGTTTCCATCTGCATTCACAGGAACAGTACCGTAATCAATAGTTGTTTTTTCAAAAGAAATAGTTTGTGCAGAAGAGAAAACAAAACCTCCGATAAGCAACAAACCGCCCATAAATTTTTTCATATTTAGAAAGTTTTTTGTTGTAAATTAAAGTTCAAAATTATAAATAAATTCTGTAATTAAATCCAAATTCTTCTTTTTATTTTATTTTGTCTGATTCATATTCCAAAATTCTCAAAAAGAAGAGCTTTAACCATTTAAAAATTCACATTTTATCGTATTTTTGCAAATTACAAGCCAAACTCATTTTTATTTAAAATTTTATGCAAATTTCAGAAAAATATAATCCTCAGGAAACAGAACAGAAGTGGTACAATTACTGGTTAGAAAACAATTATTTTCATTCTACTCCAGATAACAGACCTCCTTACACGATTGTAATTCCGCCACCAAACGTGACGGGAATTCTTCACATGGGACACATGTTAAACAATACCATTCAAGATGTTTTGGTAAGAAGAGCCAGAATGCAAGGGTTTAATGCACTTTGGGTTCCGGGAACAGACCACGCTTCTATCGCTACTGAAGCTAAAGTGGTAGCAAAACTGAAATCTGAAGGAATTAATAAGTCTGATATTACCCGAGATGAATTTTTAGTTCACGCTTGGGATTGGACGCATAAATATGGCGGAACAATTCTTGAACAGTTAAAAAAATTAGGTTGTTCTTGTGATTGGGACAGAACGCGTTTCACAATGGAACCGAAACTATCTGCTCAAGTCATCAAATCTTTCGTTGATTTATACAATAAAGGTTTGATTTACAGAGGTTATAGAATGGTGAACTGGGATCCAGAAGCTAAAACCAATATTTCTGATGAAGAGGTAATTTATAAAGAACTCAATGGGAAACTTTGGTACCTTAAATATAAAATTGAAGGTTCTGAAGAGTTTATTTCTGTGGCAACGACTCGTCCAGAAACCATTTTCGGGGACGTAGCGGTTTGTGTAAATCCAAATGATGAAAAATATGCTCATCTGAAAGGTAAAAATGTAATCGTTCCGATTGTAAATAGAGTCATTCCAATTATTGAAGATGAATATGTAGACATGGAATTCGGAACTGGAGCGTTGAAAATCACTCCAGCTCACGATATTAACGACTACGAAATAGGGCAAAAGCATAATTTGCCAATGATTGATGCATTAGATGATGATGGTAAACTCAATGAACACGGATTACATTACAACGGAAAAGATAGATTTGAGGTTAGAAAACTGATTGCAAAAGAATTAGAAGAAAATAATCTTTTGGTAAAAGCCGAAGATTATGTAAATAAAGTAGGAACTTCTGAGAGAACTGGAGCTGTGATTGAACCAAAAATCTCTCAACAATGGTTCCTGAAAATGTCTGAAATTGCGAAGCCAGCTTTGGATGTAGTAATGAATGATGAGGTGAAGTTCCACCCAGAAAAATTTAAAAATACGTACAGACATTGGATGGAAAACATCCGCGATTGGAATATTTCTCGTCAATTGTGGTGGGGTCAACAAATTCCAGCGTATTATTATGGAGAAGGAAGTGAGGATTATGTAGTTGCCGAAAATATAGAAGAAGCTTTGGTTTTAGCCAAAGAAAAAACCAACAACCAACAACTAACAACTGACAACTTAAAACAAGACGAAGATGCTCTAGATACTTGGTTCTCTTCTTGGTTATGGCCTATGTCTGTTTTTGATGGAATGTTAGACGAAAACAATGAAGACATCAAGTATTATTATCCGACTTCTGACTTGGTAACTGGTCCAGATATTATTTTCTTCTGGGTAGCCAGAATGATTATGGCAGGATTAGAATTTAAAGGCGAAGTTCCTTTCAAAAATGTATATTTTACAGGAATTGTAAGGGATAAGCAACGCAGAAAAATGTCTAAATCACTCGGAAACTCTCCAGACCCAATAGAATTGATTGAAAAATATGGTGCAGATGGAGTAAGAGTAGGGATTTTATTGAGTTCAGCAGCGGGTAATGACTTGCTTTTTGATGAAGACTTAATGTTGCAGGGAAGAAACTTCGCGACTAAAATCTGGAATGCTTTCCGACTCATTCAAGGTTGGAAAAAAGAAGACAAACCAGCAAATGAAGCAGATTTGCAAACGATAGAATGGTTCGGAAACCAAATGAATAAAACCATTGCCGAAATCAATGACCAATTCTCAAAATTCAGAATTTCTGATGCATTGCATTTGATTTATAAACTGATTTGGGACGATTTCTGTGCGTGGTACTTAGAAGCTATTAAACCCAATTATGGAGAAGGAATTTCTCAAGAAGTTTACGATAAAACCATTGCTTACTTCGAAGAATTAATGAGATTATTACATCCTTTCATGCCGTTCTTAACGGAAGAATTGTACCAGGCAATTTCGGAAAGAAGCGCAGAAGAAGCTTTGGTGATTGCTCAACAGAAAAAAGCAGAATCTTTCAGTGAAGAAAATATAAAAGCCTTTGAAACGGCTAAAGAATTGATTTCTGGCGTTAGAAATTACCGTCAAAGCAAAGGGATTTCGCCAAGAGAAGCCGTAGAATTATTTACCAATGCTGTTGCTTTTGAAAATGAAGCGGTGGTGAAAAAATTAGCCAACATCTCTGAAATTAATTTCGGAAATAAAACAGATAAACCAAGTTTCACGTTCTTAGTAGGAGCTACAGAAGTTTCTATTCCATTGAGTGAAAACCTTGATTTAGGCGAAGAAAAAGCAAAAACAGAAGAAGAACTAAAATACTTAAAAGGATTCTTAATTTCGGTAGAAAAGAAATTATCTAACGAAAAATTTGTTGCAGGTGCTCCTGCTCAAGTAGTGGAAAACGAGCGCAAAAAACAAAAAGATGCGCAAGATAAAATTGCAATTTTAGAAGAAAAATTAAAAACATTGTAATTAAAAATGTAAATTTTCAAGATTTATTTTTGTCAGGCTGAGCGGAGTCGAAGCCTTGTTGGTATGAAGCAATATTTTGTTTACATATTAAAATGTTCTGATAATTCATATTAAACAGGGATTACCAGTGATTCAGAAGGAAGACTTGTAAAGCACAAATCAGGTTATTATCCTGAAAGCTATACCCATACCAGAAGACCAGTAGAATTAGTTTTTTATACTGAATTTAATGATGTAGAACAAGCTATTTCATTTGAAAAACGAGTCAAAGGTTGGAGTAGAAAAAAGAAAGAAGCCATTATTAAAGATAATTGGAATTTATTACCAAAATTATCTATATGTAAAAATGAAACTCATTCAAATAATTTTGAAAAAGATAAAATAAAAAAAGGCTTCGACTCCGCTCAGCCTGACAATCCTTAAACTTTCACCTAATTTATAAGTTAAAACGTCATGTCACACCTAGAAAACATATCAAAACTTTTTTCTAAAAATTTTGTAGAAAATCCCATGCTAGAAACTTTCGAGGCAGGAAAAATTCATCTTCCTAGCGGAAAGTTAGTCGCTTGTGACCCATTGATTACCCATGACATGAAGGAATTTGTGATTCATTTTCCTGTAGGTGATTTCCCTGTTTTTGTACACAAAGAAAGAGACAGCAATTGTATTGCTTATGTAGAGGTAGTGTTCCAAAATGAGGAGGCAACAACCTTTAAAATGGCAACTACAGAAGGTCAACATATTGAAGATTTGCAAGGAGAAGAAGTTTTCGGGTATCCTGTAGAATCTGGAATGGGTTGTTATATGGATGCAGAAACTCAGGATAGTCTTAATCATCTAGAAAATAGATTGTTTCATAGAAAAGGAGCAGATTTTATGGGAATTTATGAAGAGTTTTTCCATGGGCATTTCTTTGATGAAAATGGAGCGATTGACCAATTTGCTTTCCTAAAACCAGACGAAGAAAAACCAGGAAATATTTTTGCTTTCGAAACAGGATATGGAGAAGGTTTCTATGCAAGTTATATTGGTTTTGGTGCAGAAAATCAACCGGTTAAAATTATAACGGAGTTTATTGAAATAAAATCTGAATAATTACTCTTATCGAAACAAAAAAAGACTAATTTTGTTGTAGACCTAACGCTGAAATTTTAAACCTATTTCAAAATTTCTAAAAATTAAACTTCAATGAAAGTAAGCGCAGAACAGCCCAAAATTATAGTTGTAGGAAGTTCTTCTATTGATTTAGTCCTCAATACATCATTTCACCCAGAACCCAATGAAACGGTAATTGCCCAAAAATCTGAAACCTTTTTTGGAGGAAAAGGAGCCAATCAAGCAGTAGGAACAGCGAGATTAGGCGCTAGTACATTTTTCATTGGTTGTGTAGGAATGGATCCTTATGGTCAACAAATTCTTAGAAATTTAGTAGATGAAAATGTAAACGTAGGTTTTGTACACGAAGATTTAGACCACGCTACAGGAACGGCTTATGTAACTGCAGCTCACGGTAAAAATGCCATCGTAGTAGTTCCTTCAGCCAATTATTGTCTAGAGCCAAAGCATTTAGAGAGTGCAGAAAGATTTTTTTCTACAGCAGATTTAGTGCTCACTCAGTTAGAAATTCCGATGAATGTGGTAGAAAAAACGTATGAATTTGCCAAAAAATACAACAAGAAACTAGGAATTTACGCTTCTCCCGCTGCTAGAATTTCAGAAGAGATTTTAGAGTATGCTTCTTTTATCGTGGCCAAAAGCAATGAACTTTCCATCATTTTTGGTGAAGAATCTAGAGAAAAAATTCTGAGAAAATACCCCAATAAACTTTTTGTAAGAGATGATGCTAATTCTACCATTTATCACAATGGTTCGGAGATGAAATATCACAGGAACGACCCAGAAGACATGCCTAATAAAATGGGAATGGGAGACGCTTTCACTTCTGGTTTTTCCATCGCGTTATGTCATGGAAATGAGATAGATGATTGTGTGAAATTCGGGAATGATGTTTCGCTAAAAGTAGCACAAAAAAGAGGTTCTCAAACAGGATTGCCCAAATTAAAAGATTTCGGTTTGTAATTTTAACCAAAGAATAATATGCAGAGAATTTCAAATTTTTGGAATTCTCTTCTTTTTTTAGATATTTTTGGAAACAGAATTTCCACAGATTTTCTCTTATGAATAATACCATTACCATCTATACTCAAGACCAATATCCCATCACCGCAACTCTCTTTGAGCCAGAAAATGCGAATGGGAAACTACTGTTGGTGAATTCTGCAACTGGAGTTAAACAACAAACGTATTACTCTTTTGCACAGCATTTTGCAGATTTGGGTTTTGTGGTAATTACCTATGATTACAGAGGAGTGGCGCTTTCTAAACCAGACCAGCTCAAAGGTTTTAAAGCGAGCATGAGAACTTGGGGAAATACAGATTATAAAGCCGTTACAGATTTTATAGTGGAGCATTATCCTCATCACCGAAAATTTCTAATCGGTCATTCTGTAGGTGCTTTAATCCTCGGAATGAATAAAGGTTCAGCAATTTTTGAAAAATTTTGTTTCGTGGCCACTCAAAATACTTATTTTGGACATCTTTCTCCAAGAATTAAAATGTTGGGATTATTAGGTTTTGGCTTGTATCAGCCCGTTCTAACTCGAGTAAAAGGGTATTTCAAGACGTATTTTGTGAATTTAGGCGAATCTTTACCCAAAGGTGTTTCAGATGATTGGCGAACCCTCATCATGAACAGAAAATCCGTAAATCGATTACTCGAAAAAACGGTGAATTTCTCTAAAAATTTACATCAAGAAGTCTTGTATCTCAACATGCAAGATGATGATTGGATTACCGAAACGGGAATGAAACTGCTCATGAACGAAACGTATGTCAATATGAAACCAATTTACAGAACCGTGCATCCTCACGAAAGCAATGGCGAAGAAATAGGGCACATTAATTTTTTTAGAGCAAAACACAGTAAACTTTGGAGCATTGTTTTCGATTGGTTTGCGTAGTTTTGGAACATGAAAAATCACATCACCCTTACCATAAATTTTGTTAAAGAAAAACTAGAAGGCGCAGAAGCGGGACACGATTGGTTTCACATAGAACGCGTCTGGAAACTCTCTAAAAAAATAGCCGAAAAAGAAGGCGGAAATCTAGAAGTAATAGAACTTTCTGCGCTTTTGCACGATATTGCAGACCCTAAGTTTCACAACGGTGATGAAACTTTGGCGCTCAAAATTTCTAAAGATTTTCTTGAAGAAATTCATGTAGAGGGTGAATTAATAGAGCAAGTGTTGTTTGTTATCAAAAATATTTCCTTCAAAAATAGAGCAGAAGCTCCAGAAAATCCTCCTTTAGAATTACAAATTGTGCAAGATGCAGACCGTCTTGATGCGATTGGTGCAATTGGGATTGCAAGAACTTTCAATTTTGGTGGATTCAAGAATAATTTGATGTATCATCCAGAAATCAAGCCGAATCTTGGCATGAACAAAGAAGAATACAAAAAATCAAACGGAACCACCATCAACCATTTTTATGAAAAATTATTGTTGCTCAAAGATTTAATGAACACTGAAACCGCAAAAAAAATCGCGTCAGAAAGACACGATTTTATGTTGCAATTTCTAGATGAATTTTATAGAGAATGGAATGTAGAATTTTAGGAATTTCTGATTTTTTCAAAAGTCAACCAAAAACAATATCTTTGTTAGAATGAATAGTCTCAATTTTGTTTTACTTTTCCTCTTAATTCTAGCTCTTATTTTAAGTTTATTTAAAACAGGAGCCAGAGCGAGATGGGCTAAAAATATCAGATTTTTTATTGTATTTTTAGGTTTGGCATTCTTCGGATATTGGTTTTTTCAAAAGAGTTTCAGTAATTTTTTAGAAAAATCCATGTCGATTCAGGTCATCAATAGAGTGAACCAACCGCTTGATATTTATGCCATAAAAGTTATCGACAAAGACCAAAATAAATTCCTCACCAAACATTTAGGCAAAGTAAGAACCAATCATTACCAAATAGACTATTTTGTGATGAGCAATTCTAATGAATTTTGGGTGGCTGCTTACAATGTAAAAAATAAATTGGTTTACTTCTCACAACACAGTGTTCAGAACAAAGAAGAAGACCAAAAAATAGAGGTGAGAACCTTTTTAAACCAAAGTCAAAAACTATCAGACATCGCCGAAAAAGTGATAGAAAAGAATAAACTCGAAAACGTAAACCAAAGCATTTTTGTCTCTCTTACTTTATTGGTTTTATTCTTAAATATCGTGCTTCTTACGAGGAAGAAAAAAAGCTAATTTGCTGGCTTTCAAAATATTTTTTCAAAGATTTTTTGCGAATTCCAAAAAAATCCTTTTATATTTGCACCCGAAAACAAAGTTTAACAATTAAAAAAACGAAGCAAAATGTTCAAATTTCACAATTTATCTTCAGTAGGATTACCACTTTCTGTGGTACGCTTCGGTGTTTTCGTTTTCAGCTAAAATTGTAATCAAAAATGAAATATAGAAACCCGAAGTTGTAAAATTTCGGGTTTTATTTTGATACCAGATTCTACAAATTTCCCCGAAATTTTCTTGAATGTAGGCTTACCATCAATTTTTTTGTTGGCATATTCTCGATGTAATTTTTTAAAAATACATCCAGAGTTTTTAAGATGATGATTCCTATAGTCAGTCATCCAATATTTTTATCAATTATAAAACAATGGGAAATTTAAAACTAAAAGGAAAAGATATCCTGAAATTGGGATATCCTAATAATAAATCCGTGACGGTAGCTTTAGAAGTGGCAAAGAAAAATTTTGCCAATAAGAATACCGCTTACGTGAAAAATATTTTGAAGGAAATTTTACTTCAACCAGAAGAATTTAAAAGCAATCTCATGCTAGGACAAATTGCAGAGGAACTTTTAACGAGTCAAAAAACAGAAAAAAGAATGCTCTTGAACAACAGAGTTTCATTTGAAATTTTCGGAGAGGAAATTTCAGAAGATGCAGTCAATCAGTTTTATACATCGCTCAAACTTCCGGTTTCGGTAAAAGGTGCATTAATGCCAGATGCACATTTCGGATATGGTCTGCCAATTGGTGGAGTTTTGGCAACCAAAAATGCTGTAATTCCTTATGGAGTAGGCTTGGATATTGGTTGTAGAATGTGTTTGAGTATTTTAGATACTCCAGTTTCTTATTTAGATGGAGCAAAAGACAAATACGAAAAAGCATTAGCTGAACATACCAAATTCGGAATGTACGAAGTGCACAAAACGCACATAGAAAATGAAATTTTTGATGATGAAACATTTAACCTAATGCCCATTTTGAGAAGATTAAAATCAAAAGCCATCAAACAATTGGGAACTTCAGGTGGTGGAAACCATTTTGTAGAATTCGGAGAAGTAGAAATTCTAGAAGATGATGGACAAATTGGTTTGCCCAAAGGAAAATACGTGGGAATTCTTTCGCACAGTGGTTCCAGAGGATTCGGAGCAGAGATTGCACAATATTACACAAGAGTGGCGGTAGAAAATTGTCCGCTTCCAAAAGAAGCGCAACATTTGGCTTGGCTAGATATAGACACACATCTCGGACAAGAATATTGGATTGCAATGAATTTGGCGGGAGATTACGCTGCTGCTTGTCATGCCGATATTCACAGACGCTTGATAAAAGCGGTGGGAGGAAGGTTGAAAGCCAGAATAGAAAATCATCACAATTTTGCGTGGAAAGAAAATGTGGACGGAGAAGAACTGATTGTTCACAGAAAAGGAGCAACTCCAGCTTCAGAAGGACAATTGGGTATAATTCCCAGTTCTATGACCAGCAAAGGGTACATTGTAAAAGGCAGGGGAAATGCTGCTTCTCTTCATTCGGCTTCTCACGGAGCAGGAAGAAAGCATGCTAGAAATTTTGCCAAAAATGCTTTCACTCAAAAAGACATGAAAGAAGAATTAAAAAAGCATAAAGTAACCTTAATCGGTGGGAGTTTAGAAGAAGCGCCCATGATGTACAAAGACATCAATCAGGTGATGAATGCTCAACAAGATTTGGTAGATATTCTGGGAACTTTTCAACCGAGAATCGTGAGAATGGACAAGTAATGGTTGTCAGTTTTTAGTTGATAGTTTTTGGTTAAAAATCATAAACCATCAACGAACAACCATCAACAAACAACAAATAAAATGAAACAAATAATACAAATCACCTCAGGAAAAGGACCTGTAGAATGCGAATTTTTTGTACAAGAAACCTTTAACCTCATGAAAAAAGAAATGGAAATTCTAAAATTGGACTACAAAGTGGTAAAAATGATAGAAGGTGAAGTTTCAGGTTTCCAGTCGATTACTTTTGAGGTAGAGGAGAATCCTGAATTTCTAAATTCTTGGAAAGGAAGCATTCAATTCATCGGGAAAAGTAAATTAAGACCACATCATCAACGTAAAAATTGGTTCATTGGCGTTTTTGAAATCGAAAATTTCTTTGAACTTGAACTCGATGAAAAAGAACTCGAATTTCAAACCATGAGAAGTTCTGGAAATGGTGGACAAAACGTGAACAAAGTAAATTCCGCAGTTCGCGTGACGCATTTGCCTACAAAAATTCAAGTGGTAGCGATGGATTCTCGTTCGCAATTGGAAAATAAAAAAATCGCAGTCGAAAGATTGAAGTTGAAGATTTTAGAAATAAATGCCAAAAAATCTTCGGCACAAAAACAAAATCAGTGGATGAATCATCTCCAATTGGAAAGAGGAAATCCCAAGAAAATTTTTAAAATGTAAAAAATGACAACAAACAAATACTATTTTCAAGCCTTAGATAATTTTCCCTATAACCTAGAGGAAACCATGGAAGCACTGAATTATGCCTTGTCTTATGATGACCATAATGCAGAGAGTCTTTGTCTTTTAGGAAGGGTGTATTCTGAAGTTTTGCAAGATTATGAAACCGCAAAATCTTACTTCGAAGAAGCCATGCAAGTGAAACTAGATTCTGTTTCTACACCGCTGTTTTATATAGATTGTTTGCTGAACAATGAAGATTATGAAGAAGCGAAAAAACTGATAGATTATGCTAAAAAAATTAAAGGAATTGATCAATCTAGAATACGCTACAGAAAAGCCATCTTCTTTGAAAAGCAAGGACAATTTAAAAAAGCACTGAAAGCTGTTGAAAAAGCAAAGAAAATGGCACCCAATAAAAACTACATCGATTTTTTAAATGAAAGAATAGAATTGGTAAAATCTAAAATAGGAAAACCTAAAAATAAGGTTCAAAAGAAAAACTCCAACAAATAATGTTGGAGTCTTTTCATTTTTCATTTGTATGATTAGGCAGTTTTATTTTTTCTTCTCTTTGAGTTCTTCTTTGTCTTTATCAGATGGGTTCCAAACTTTTACTTCAGAATCTTTAGTAATTCCTGAAAGAATTTGAACATTAATTCCATCAGATGCACCCAGTTTTACGGTCACTTTTTTGAATTTTCCGTCTTTCTGTTTTACTTCTACAAAAGGAACATCTTTACCATTTTGTTTTTCATATTGAATAAGACTTTCGTCTAAAAGTAAAGCGTTTTTCTGAGAGCTCAATACAATTTCGCCATTGGCAGAAAATCCAGCTCTGATGTATTCATTATTAGGGTTAAAAACGTCTCCTTCAATTGGGAATTTGATGGTTCCGTTTTCATCTTTTCCTTTTGGAGCAATCATGGTTACTCTTCCTGGGAAAGTTTTATTTTGTAAAGCACCGATGACGATGTTCATCTCCATGCCTTCCTTAATTTTTCCAGCTTGAGCTTCGTCTATTTTTCCTTCAAAAATAAGAGAGTTAAGGTCTGCAACACTACAGATGGTCGTTCCAGCGTTAAATTGATTGGCTTCAATTACCTGATAACCAACTTTTACAGGAACTTCTAGTACCGTTCCAGTGGCTTTAGAACGAATTTGAGTAGTAGCAAGACTTTGTAAACCTTCGGCAACACCAGTTCTGGCGATTTGTAGATTTTTCTGAGCGGTTTGCAATTGTTGTTGCGCGTTTTTCAACTGATTTTGCATGGATTGCAATTGCTGTTGAGCAGTAAGAAACTCTTGTTTAGAAATTACGCCTTGAGTGTACAAACGCTGTTGCATCGCAAATTGCTGTTGCTGATTTGCCAAATTAATTTTAGCATTGTTAATTTGAAGATTTGCATTTTGCACTTCTTGTTGAGCAGCATTTACCTGAGGAACACTCGGTACAATTTTAAGGGTAGCAATAAGTTCTCCCGCAGAAACATGGTCGCCTTCTTTTACCAAGATTTTGTCTATAATCCCAGACATATTCGGCTTAATTTCTACTTCTTCTCTCGGAACTATTTTACCAGTAGCCATTACTTTATCATCAAGATTTTGCACGAATGGTTTTCTGGTGAGAAAAGCTTCGCTTTCTTGAGAATTAGATTTAATCAGGTAACTTATTCCCATCAGAAGTCCAGCTGCAAAAAGCAAACCTAAGAGAATATAAACTACTTTTTTGAAGGTTAAGTTTTTCATTTTATATGAAATATTTAATTATTGTCAATTTTAATTTATTTTTAATTCACCATTCATTTTCCCAAAGAAAATAACAATAGCAAATTCACATGTATTATTCGCTTCTTAAAGCTTCTATTGGTTTAATTTTCACGGCTCTTTGTGCAGGAATCATCCCGATGAGAAGTCCTAAAATCGTCATCACCGCCATCGCTGCAAAAACGTGTGAATAATTTACCGTAGGATTATAAAAAGGGAAAGCATCTTGGTTCTGAGTCATCGCATTGATAATCATCAAAAGGAAAATCCCGAAAATAAATCCTAATAATCCCGAAGTCAAAGTAATCACCACACTTTCTAGCAAAATCTGATTTCTTACTTCAGAAGGCTTCGCTCCCAAAGCTCTTCGGATGCCTATTTCTTTGGTTCTTTCTTTTACTGTAATCAATAAAATGTTAGAAATCGCAATCACTCCCGCTAAAATGGTTAGCGCTCCTACAATAATGGTGAGCAATTGCATTCCTGTTAAAAAACCATACATTTTCCCGAACATTTTCCCCAAGTTGAAACTTCCAAAAGCGTTGGTGTCTTCAGGAGAAACGTTGTTTTTCTTTTTAAGTTCTAGTTTTGCTTGTTCTTCTACGGTTTCCAGATTGGCTTCTGGTTTACTCACGATGGCAAAAAAGCCTACTTTGTCTCCATCATTATACATTTTAGTATAAGTAGAAAGCGGAATGTACGCTGTGGTATCATTATCCATAGGTCCACCAGCTTTGGCTACCTTATAAACACCGATGACGTTAAAGAAAATACCTTTGATATTGATAGATTTCCCAATAGGATTTTCATTTTTCTTGGCATCAAAGAAGTTTTTATAAATTTCTTCACCGATGACAACTACGTTTTTACTCGCAGTAACATCTGCATCATTGATATATCTTCCGAAGATTAATTTCTTTTCAGAAATTTTATTTCCTGCAGGATAATCTCCAGTAAGGGTATACGTGGTAGATTTTCCGTTGCGGTTCATTTGTTCACCAGGATTTCCAAAATTTCCTCTGGAGTTTTGAGGCGAAATGTAATCAATCTGTGGGATTTTCTTTTCCAATAAATCCATATCTGGAAGGTGCAAACTCAGTTGTCTGCCTTTCGGAAAACCGTTATATGGAATAGTAGTATTCTGTGCCCACATAAAAATAGAGTTGGTCGCAAATCCAGAAAATAATTTATCAAAACCGTTTTCCATGCCTTTTGCAGCTCCCAATAAACTAACAAACAAAAACATACCCCAACCTACACCAATCATGGTGAGGAAAGTACGAAGTTTATTATTTTTAAGTGAATAATAAATTTCTTGCCACGTATCTATTTTGAATATGATGTTCATATTGTTCTCAATTTTTTGCTTTGCAAAAGTGAATTTCTTTGGGTGAATTTCTACGAATGAATTTTAAATTCACGATTCACTTTTTTCAACTATTCATTAATTTTGATAATAATATAAAAGTTGTTTTAATATTTTTTCCTAAGTCTGTTAAATCTTCTTGTTCTAAATATTTCTCTTCTAAAATGATTTCACAACAAGAATCAATTTCTATGATTGAGCCTCTTGCTATTTCATAAAACCTGTTTCTTTCAATTTTTGACTTTCTAGAAGAGCCTTCTGAAATATTCAAAACGATAGATGTAGATGCTCTTCTCATTTGATCAATTAAATTATATTTTTCTGCATCAGGCAAAAATCTTATGGTCTTGTAACATTGTTTTCTCAATTCTTTTGCTGCCTTGTATACATCTAAATTATAATGGTTTAAGTTTAAAAACATATTTATGGTTATAAGTTTATAAAAATTTCAATTGAAAAAATTCACCATTCATTTTCCAAAGGAAAAAATTCACAAATTAATTCACCTCCATTACTCCGCTCTTAATGCTTCTATTGGTTTTATTTTACTCGCTCTGTATGCAGGAACAAATCCAGCAAGCAATCCAGACATTACCAAACTGATGAAGGCTGCAGTAATCAATAGCCAACCAACACTTGGGTCTTTAATGAAATATTCTTCTAAACTATTGCCAATTAATTTCAAAGTCAAAACGCCTAAAGCAACACCAATCAGTCCAGAAATCACAGTAATCACGATACTTTCTTGAATAATCAAAGAGACAATGCTTTTCGGTTTAGCACCGATGGCTTTTCTTACCCCAATTTCTTGAGTTCTTTCTTTCACGATATAAACCATGATATTGCTAATCCCAATAATTCCTGCCAATAAAGTTCCGAGACCAATGAACCCCACAATCATGGTAATGACAAATAAAAATTGGAAAGAATCTTTCAAACCTTCTGCTCGGTTTCTTACGACCACGGCATTTTCATCATCTGGAGAAACTTTTTTTCTGGCTTTTAATTCTTTTTTCAGTTGGTCACTATAAGCGAGGGCTTGTTCAGGATTTAGTTTTTCGTCATAGGCAATGTACACCGTACTCACCGTATCAGAACCTTTTTTCATTTGCTGAAGCGTAGAAATAGGGATGGAAATCATACGTTCGTCCCAGTCACCACCATCATCAGAAAAAACACCTATCACTTTGAAAACACTACCGTTAATCTCGAGTTCTTTTCCTACAGGATCTCCATTTTTGATAAGGTCACGCTGTACCATTCTACCGATTACGGCTACATTTTGTTTTTCGTCAATATCTTTTGGAGAGATAAATCTTCCGTTGAGTAATTGTCGGTTCTCTATTTTTACCTCTTCATCATTGGCTCCACTGATTTGGTAGAAACCACTTTCTTTTCCATATTTTACATTAAGATTGGTAGAATATCGTGGAGTAGAATACTGCACTTTTTCAGGATGCGCATCTACAATAGCATTATAGTCACTATTATTGAGGGTTACTTGTCTGTCAGCTTGTAAGCCTTCATAAGCAATGGTGGTTTTTCCAGTAAAAATGGAAATAAGATTCTGTGCATCTCTGGTAAATCCTTCTTGGAAAGCATTTTGCAATCCTTTTCCAATACCGAAGAGAACAATAAAAATATATAAACCCAGCGCTACGGTAAACCCAGAAAGCACCGTTCGCAATACATTACTGCGAATAGAACTGAAAATTTCTTGCCAACGGTCTATATCAAACATATTTATTTATTTGTTTCGAGTTTTCAAAATCTCGCATCTCATATCTCGTATCTTTACAATACCACCTGCTGTATATACTCATCCGTTTCAATGACACCATCTCTCAAATGTACATTTCTCTTGGTTTGAGCCGCTACATCAGGTTCGTGGGTAACTACGATGATGGTTTTTCCTTCGTTATTAATATCTTGAAGAAGTTTCATAATATCATGAGTGGTCTGAGAATCGAGTGCTCCGGTTGGTTCATCCGCCAAAATCACTTTAGGATTGGTAATTAAAGCTCTTGCAATCGCTACACGCTGTTTTTGTCCACCCGAAAGTTCATTAGGCAAGTGATTCGCCCATTGTGCTAAACCTACTTTTTCTAAATATTCCATCGCGCGTTGGTTTCGCTCTTTTCTAGGTACATCTTGGTAATACAAAGGAAGCGCTACATTTTCTAATGCCGTTTTATACCCAATTAAATTGAACGATTGGAAAACAAATCCCAAGAATTTACTTCTGTATTCTGCCGCTTTGGTTTCGGTGAGATGTTCTATAGGAATGCCATCTAATTGATAGATTCCGCTGTCTTTTTCATCTAAAATACCAATGATATTCAGTAAAGTAGACTTTCCAGAACCAGAACTTCCCATAATCGAAACGAACTCTCCTTCGCTGATTTCTAGGTTAATTCCTTTCAATACGTGCAACTTATTATGACCGATATCGTAAGACTTATGTAAATCCTTGATGACTAGCATGGGCTTTTTTGGAATAAGTAGTAAATTTTAGAAACTTGTTACAAGAAAAAAAATGCAAAAATTTTAAAATCTTTTGTTTAATTGTAAAAGTCTTTAAATAATGAAATTCTGTGTAATTGTTTAATTAAAAATACCTTACAAAAGCCCTATTTAAGTGCCAAGTCCACGCAAAGGCTTTATTCATCAAACCTCTATGTAATTGTGGAAAACTTTTGCCCCTAAAAACCAAAAATTTAACATGAATGAGGCGTTTTCATTTTTGATTTATAACTTCAATTTCTATTTTTGTAGACAGACTTAATCAGGTAATTAATAAAAAAAGCAACAAGCTATGGGAATTTTTGACAAACGTATCAGTTATAAACCTTTTGAATATCCGGAAGTACTACAATTTGTTGATGCTATTAATAAATCTTTTTGGGTACACTCAGAAATAGATTTTACTGCGGATGTACAAGATTTCCATTCTAATCTTCAGCCGTACGAACAAAATGCGGTAAAGCATGCGCTTTTAGCGATTGCTCAAATTGAAGTTTCTGTAAAAACCTTCTGGGGAAATCTGTACAACCACATGCCGAAACCAGAACTCAATGGTTTAGGTGCTACCTTTGCAGAATGCGAATTCCGTCACAGTGAGGCTTATTCTAGATTATTGGAAGTATTAGGATATAATGATGAATTCAATAATGTGATTGAAATTCCTGCCATCAGAGAGAGAATAGACTATTTGAACACCGTTTTAGCCAATGCGAAATCTACCAATCATAAAGAGTACGTTTCTTCATTGTTATTATTTTCTATTTTAATAGAAAACGTTTCGCTGTTCAGTCAGTTTGCCACGATTTTATCTTTTACAAGATTCAAAGGTTACATGAAAAATGTATCGAATATTATCGCTTGGACCTCTGTAGATGAACAGATTCACGCCAATGCTGGAATCTATTTAATCAATAAAATCCGTGAAGAGCAACCAGAATTATTGACCGATGCAGACATCGAAGATATTTATGGTTTAGTAGACCGTTCTGTAGAACTGGAAGCGAAAATTCTAGACTGGATTTTTGAAGCGGGAGAGATAGACATGTTCTCAAAAGAAGACTTGCTGAATTTTATGAAATACAGAGTAGACGATTCTTTGAAAAAAATTGGCATGAAAACCCGTTACAACGTAACCCCTGAACAATACAGACCAATGACGTGGTTCGAGGAAGAAGTTTTCGCCAATTCATTAGATGACTTCTTTGCAAAAAGACCAGTAGATTACACCAAGCACGATAAGAGCATCACTGCTAACGATTTATTCTAAAAGGGATTCCCTTTTTTTGACGCACAACTCATATTCGCTATTGCTTTTTTAGGAAGATTAGACAAAGAGCACAGCGAGCGTCAATAATTTTATAAAAAATTAAAAATCGCAGAATTTTCTGCTATAAATAATAATCTTGAATTTTAAATGGAAAATTTAGAATTCTTTTTTTGTGAAAAAATTAAAACGATATGGAAGAAAAATTAGATATTTGGTGGCTTAATGAAGAGTCGGAACAGATGCTGAACAGAGGGTATCTTCTAAAAGGAGAAACCGTAGAAGGCGCTATTGACAGAATTACTACAGCGGCAGCAAAACGCTTGTACAAACCAGAACTCATTCCTGCGTTTAAGGAAATGATTACCAAAGGTTGGATTTCTTTTTCATCTCCAGTTTGGGCAAACATGGGAACACAAAGAGGTTTGCCTATTTCTTGTTTCAATGTTCACGTTCCAGACCATATCGAAGGCATTACCCATAAATTAGGAGAAGTAATTATGCAGACCAAAATCGGAGGAGGAACTTCTGGTTATTTTGGTGAATTGCGTCACAGAGGAACAGCCGTTACCGATAATGGTAAATCTTCAGGAGCGGTTTCTTTCATGAAATTATTTGATACCGCGATGGATGTAGTTTCTCAAGGAGGCGTAAGAAGAGGAGCTTTTGCAGCATACCTAGACATTGACCACGGAGATATCGAAGAATTCTTAAACATCAAAGAAATTGGTAGCCCAATTCAGAACTTGTTTATGGGAGTTTGCGTTCCAGATTATTGGATGCAAGACATGATTGATGGAGACATGGAGAAACGTAAAGTTTGGGCAAAAGTATTAGAATCTCGTCAGAAAAAAGGACTTCCATATATTTTCTTTACCGATAATGTCAACCGTAATAAACCTCAAGTATACAAAGATTCTGGAGCGGTAATCAATGCAAGTAACTTGTGTTCAGAAATCATGTTGCCTTCTACGGCAGACGAAAGTTTCATTTGCTGTCTTTCTTCCATGAATTTAGAATTGTATGACGAATGGAAAGATACCAACGCGGTAAAATTAGCCATCTATTTCTTAGATGCGGTATTGTCAGAATTCATTGAAAAAACTGAAGGGAACTATTATCTGTCTTCTGCTCGTAAATTTGCTTTGAGACACAGAGCATTAGGATTGGGCGTTTTAGGATACCATTCTTACTTGCAAAAAAATATGATTCCTTTTGAAAGTATGGAAGCGAAAATGTTTAATGCAAAAGCATTCAAACAAATTCAAGAGCAATCTATACAAGCATCAAAAGAATTGGCGAATATTTATGGCGAACCAGAAATGCTGAAAGGTTATGGAATGCGCAATACCACTACCATGGCTATTGCACCTACCACTTCTTCCTCAGCAATTTTAGGGCAAACTTCTCCAGGAATTGAACCTTTTGCATCGAATTACTACAAAGCAGGTTTGGCAAAAGGAAATTTCATGAGAAAGAACAAATATTTAGCAAAACTTCTTGAAGAAAAAGGCTTAGACAATGAAGATGTTTGGAGAGAAATCATGTTGAATCACGGTTCTGTACAACACATGACACAACTAACACAGACTGAAAAAGATGTGTTCAAAACGTTCAAAGAAATTTCTCCAATGGAAATTATTACACAAGCGGGACAGCGCCAACAGTACATCGACCAAGCGCAATCATTGAACCTGAATATCCCAGCTTCATTGGCGATTAAAGATGTTAACAATCTGATGATTGAAGCATGGAAACTAGGCGTTAAAACCTTATACTACCAGCGTTCACAATCTGTTTCTAAAGAACTCATGGTGAATTTTGTAACGTGTAGTTCTTGTGAAGCGTAATTCAATTGACGATTGAAGATTTTTGATTTACAATATACAAACCGCAGAAATTTTTCTGCGGTTTTTTTTCATCAGAAAATTAAAACTGATATATCAGTCTAATTATAAGATTTATGTAAAAAATATTTGTCTAAATGTAAAATATTTTTTACATTTAGAAGTGTAAAAAAATATAATATGAAAAATTTAAAACTTTTACCAAACAGATGTAAAAAAGTAGGTTGGCTGATTTTTATTCCTTCATTAATATGGGGATTAATAATGATTATTTTTGAAATCAATTTTGAAGATTTTAAAATTCATTTACCAGTTTTTTTTAATTCTGGATTGTTTTCGGAAAGCGGTTTCTTTCAAATTACTAAAGTTGATTGGGTGACTAATCTTACGGGTTTATTAATTATTATTGGTGGACTACTTGTAGGTTTTTCCAATGAAAAGAATGAAGATGAATATATAAATTTTCTTCGTTTAAAATCCGTGTTTTGGAGTCTAATGATAAGCTATTTAATTGTCTTAATTCTATTTTTAACTATTTATGGAATGGCTTTTTTTAATGTGATGATTTTATCAATGTATTTACCATTGGTTCTTTATGTGTTTAAGTTCAATTATTTACTTTCGAGAAAATGAAAAATAACATAAAAGTTCAAAGAGCAATTTTAAATATAACGCAAGAAGAATTAGCAAAAAGAATTGGGGTTTCTAGACAAACTGTTAACGCTTTAGAAGCAGGAAAGTATGTTCCATCTACTGTTTTAGCTTTGAAAATTTCAAAATATTTTAAAATGAATGTTGAAGAAATTTTCCAACTTGAAGATAATGATTGAAATTTTTTATTCAGTAGAGTCGCAAGTTCTGAGCGGAGACGAAGAAATCCCGATTTTTTAAAGGAAACTCAATTTGGCTTTAGCCAAAACTTAAAATTATTTTAGAATTTCAAAAAAAACAACAGATTGCTTCGTCACTTCATTGCATTTCGCTCCTCGCAAAGACAAATTTGCTGGTTAATTTTTGTGTTCTCTGTGAAAAAACGCTGTGCTCTCTGTGTTAAAAAAAACATTCAACTTTTTTAACTTTTGAAAATCTAAAAAAATAAAATCTTTTGTCTCTTTTGCGGTTTAAAAACAAAAAATCAACAAGAATTTTTTACCTTTGACCTAATTCCTAAACCCTAAAAAAATGAAATTCGGACAAGTTGCAGACCCATCACAAATAGACTTCACCCTTCCAAAAGACCATCCTAAAACCCAAGAAATTTTAGAAAAATCTAAAGGAAAAGATTTCAATATCTACATCGGTTGTGCCAAATGGAACAAAACCGACCTGAAAGGATTTTACCCAAAAGGAACCAAAGATGAGTTGAAATACTACGCTACCCAATTCAATTCTATTGAGTTGAATGCTACATTTTATTCTTTGCCGAGTCCAGAACAAGTGCTCACATGGAAAGAAAAAACACCGCCCAATTTTAAGTTTTTTCCAAAAATCACCAATACCGTTTCACATTTCAGAAGACTGATTAATGTGACTGATGTGGTGACGGATTATGCGACTTCAGTTTTGAATTTCGGGGACCAGTTGGGAATGGTGTTCTTACAATTGCATGATAATTTCAAACCTAAAGATTTTGACAGGGTAGAAAAACTTGTAAAAGACTGGCCAAAAGAAGTTCCATTGGCGATAGAAGTACGAAGTGCAGAATGGTTTGAAGAAGAAAATTTTGAAAAATTCTCTCAATTGCTGGAAGAAAATAACATCGCGAATATCATCGTAGACACGGCAGGTAGAAGAGACATGTTGCACATGAGACTCACATCAGACACTGCTTTTGTAAGATATGTAGGCGCTAATGCAGATAGTGATTATGCCAGATTAGATGATTGGTTAGAACGAATAAAACTATGGAAAGAAGAAGGCCTGAAAAACTTGTATTTCTTTGTACATCAGAATGTAGAATTGGCCTCACCGTTGTTGTCGGCTTATTTCATTGAGAAAATTAACGAAGCATTCGGAACAGAAATTCATGTTCCTGTAATGGCAGAAACCAAGACTTTGTTTTAATAAAGAATCATAGATGAGATTTAGAAGTAAACCAGAAAGCATTATGATAATGAATCTGAAATTTAAGTAAAGCATAAGCTTTTGCGAATTTATTCGCTTCTTTGCTCTCTTAAAAACACGTTGAAAGGATAAAAAAACTTTGCGTTTTAAAAAGAATGGACTAGACATATTTTTAAATAAAAAAAGCAATCTTTCATGTAGATTGCTTTTTATTTTTACGATAAGAACTTAATTTCCTTATCCTTGAAATTATTTTTCTCCACCAGTTTATTCATGGTTTTCATCATTTTATGACGAAGTTTTGCCATTTTTCTGATGTTTTTGTCTTCGCTGTAATCAAAGATGTTGTCTTTAAAAGTAAAGGTATCACCATCTTTAAACTCAATATTGTTTTTCTTCAGTTCTCCTAGAAGCATTAAATTGGTCATGCTTTCCAACAGAAGATGTTCAGATTTCCCTAAAGATTTCAGAGATTTCAGCAACTGTTTTTTATATTTTTTCTTTCCCATAATTATTAATGTAAAGTTATCTGCAAATATCTGCATAATTTCTTATTTTTGAGCAAAATAAAAAATCTAATATGAGCAACGATATCATTTTTGAATTGATTGAAAAAGAAAGACAGAGACAAACGCATGGCATAGAGCTGATTGCATCAGAAAATTTTGTTTCTGATAATGTGATGAAAGCCATGGGAAGTGTCTTAACGAATAAATATGCAGAAGGCTACCCAGGAAAGAGATACTACGGAGGTTGTGAAGTGGTAGACGAAGTAGAAACTTTGGCGATTGAAAGAGCAAAACAACTTTTCGGCGTAGAATATGCCAATGTACAGCCGCATTCTGGTTCACAAGCCAATGCAGCGATTTATCTTTCGGTGTTAAAACCAGGAGATACCGTAATGGGAATGGATTTGTCAATGGGAGGTCATTTGACACATGGTTCTCATGTAAATTTTTCGGGAATTAATTTCCGCCCTGTATTTTACGGAGTTGAAAAAGAAACAGGTCTTATCGATTATAACCAAATGCGTGAAGTAGCACTTCGCGAAAAACCAAAAATGCTGATTGCAGGTTTCTCTGCTTATTCTAGAGATTTAGATTATGCCAAATTCAGAGAAATTGCAGATGAGGTAGGCGCTACATTGTGGGCAGATATTGCACATCCTGCAGGTTTGGTAGCCAAAGGATTATTAAACTCACCATTCGAACATTGCCATGTAGTAACCACTACTACGCATAAAACGCTTCGTGGACCAAGAGGAGGAATGATCATGATGGGCAAAGATTTCGAAAATACGTATGGTCACAAAACACCAAAAGGCGAAACCAAAATGATGAGTGCCGTATTAGATGGAGCAGTGTTCCCAGGAACTCAAGGTGGGCCGCTAGAACACGTTATTGCAGCAAAAGCAGTAGCCTATGCAGAAGCCATCGACCAGAAATTTGAAACCTACACCAAACAAGTGGTAGCAAACGCTAGAGCATTGTCCCAAGCAATGATAGACAGAGGTTTTGACATTGTAAGTGGAGGTACAGATAATCACCTGATGTTGGTAGACCTTAGAAATAAAAATGTAAACGGTAAAGAAACCGAAAAAGCTTTAGTAAAAGCAGATATTACGTGTAATAAAAATATGGTTCCTTATGATGATAAGTCACCTTTCATCACTTCGGGAATCAGATTAGGAACTGCTGCCATTACCACGAGAGGTTTAGGAGAAAAAGACATGGAGACCATTGCAGATTTAATCAATGAAGTGGTAACCAATATCAAAGATGAAGCGCTAATTGCAAAAGTTCGTTCGAAGGTTAATGAACTGATGAGTGATCAACCTCTTTTTAAATATTAATAGAACAGGGAGATTTCATTGTTATTATTTCATTTCTAGAAAACAGAATGGAAGGTTTCGGTGAGGTTTCTCTTTTTTTTGGCAGTTAAATTAAGGCAAAGACATTTTTTAACCATAATGAAACAAAAATCTTACACTTTTTCTGAAATTAAGCAAAAAATAGCCAATTATTGCGTTTATCAAGATCGTTCTCATCAAGAAGTAGAACAGAAGTTAAAAGAATTTTTACTCATTCCGGAAGCCAAAGAAGAAATTCTCTTATTTCTGATTGCCGAAAATTACATTAATGAAGAGCGGTTCACTAGAAGTTATATCAGAGGTAAGTTTTATATAAAATCTTGGGGTAAGAAAAAAATAGCCAATCAGCTAAAAATGAAAGGCATTACCGAGAAATTAATTCGTAAATGTATGGATGAAATAAACGAGCAAGATTACAAAGCTAAAATTTTAGAAATCTATAGAGATTATTACGATAAACTTCCCGCAGGTGCCGCTTACCAAAAAAGAAGCAAAACAATCACCTATCTCATAGGAAAGGGATATGAATATGAAGAGATCTTAGAAATGTTAGACTGAAAAGTCTAACATTTTTTGTTTTATGGAGGTGAAACTAATGCTTTAGAGTCAGAAAAAAACAATATATAATTATTTTGAAAAAAAAATTAAAAATGAAGTTTAATTATATAAGTCATTTTCACAATAATAAGTGCTTTTTTAGTTTATTTTGGTAATTATTGAATGTTACAGTTCTTATTTTTTATCTATCTTTGTGATTAGTTTGTAAAAAATGATGAAAAACCTTATTTATTACCTTATTTTATTATTAACCATGTTCTCATGTAAACCAAAAGAAAACATGGTATATATGGAAAAAGAAAAAAACATAGCTGAATCTAAGATCAATCAAGCTGTTTTTTATGGCGCCCATATTCAGTCAGGAGATGTTTTAGATATTAAAGTTACCGCTTTTGATGAAAATGCGGT
>DITA01000089.1:0-12116 GCA_002422665.1 Flavobacteriales bacterium UBA6196 | reverse complement strand
TCTTGTTTTCTTTTTCAGAAGAATTTTCTACTTTTAAGAAAACTTCACATTCGATAATTTTATCATAAAAGGTTTCTAACTTATTTAATTTTTTGTCTAAATACTCTTCTAGTGGTGCATGTGGTGTTAAACCGATTGATTGTACTGTAATTTTCATAACGCTAACATTTTTTTTAATTAAAAAAAGAAAAACTAGTCTTCTTTTTTATAGGCTCTGGGATGAGCCTGATTAAACACTCTTTTTAATTGCTCTATATTGCCATTCGTGTAAACTTGTGTGGAAGCTAAACTAGAATGACCTAAGATTTTTTTAACTTTAGAAATTTCCGCGCCATTATTCAAAACATGAGTAGCAAAGCTATGCCTTAAAATATGTGGACTCTTTTTTTTCTTTAAAGTTATAAGACTAAGATAGCTATTTACCACAGAATACACAAATTTTTCGGATAGTTTTTTTCCATTTTTACGAACGAAAAAATAAATACCAGAATCTTCATTAGGCTTTCTAATTGCTATGTATTCCCGCATCTGTTTTAGTAGATTTTCAGAAACAGGAACTACTCTTTGCTTATTTCCTTTTCCTTTGACAAAGATTTCAGATTTAGAAAAATCTACTTGCTCTAATAATATATTGCAGAGTTCCGATTTTCTCATTCCAGTTTGGTAAAGCGTTTCTATAATGAGCTTTTCTAAAGAATTCTCTGATTCACTTTCTAAAATCTCTCCTAAATTTTCCATCTCATCTTCAGAAATAGGAATTTGTTTTTCGGCATAAAATTTTAGGGAAGGTATCGTTTCTAAAGGAGAAACTTGAATTTCGCCTATTTTCAGAAGATATAAATAAAAACTCCTTAAGCTAGAAAGTTTACGGTTAATGCTTCTTTTTTGGATTTTTTTCTCAGAAAGTGAGACGATGAAATTACGAATGATTTTTTTATCTACCTTTTTTAAATCTTCCGTTCCTTCTGTTTCTGAAATGAACAGCAGCAAGTCTTCTAAATCTTTTTTATAACTCACCAGCGTATTCTGAGAATAACGCTTCTCTACAGAAATATAATCTAGAAACTTGTTAATCATGAATTAATAGGTATATAAAACAAAAATCACTTCTCAAATATAAGAATTTGAAAAGTGATTTTGATATTTTTTAAAGAAAAACTAATTAAGCTTGTTCTTCTTTGCTTAATTCTCTTTGCTTATGAGCTGCTTTAAGTTTTGATTGTCTTAAAGTCACAGAAGGTTTTATGAACTGTTGTCTAGATCTTAACGCTCTTACAACACCAGTTTTATCAAATTTTCTTTTATACTTCTTAAGTGCTCTGTCGATAGACTCTCCGTCTTTTACTGGAATTATTAACATATATTACATCTCATTTTGTGGTTGCAAAAGTATAAAAATTTTTAAACTCCACAAAATTTAATTACAAAAATTAAAAAATTTCTTTGTGAAGCTGTGCTTTATACAAATTTGCATAATATCCATTTTTCGCCAATAGCTCTTCGTGTTTGCCTTCTTCTACTACTTTACCAGAATCCATCACGAGAATTTTGTCGGCTTTTTCTATGGTTGACAATCTATGCGCAATGATAATTGAAGTTCTGTTTTGAGTAATTTTCTCAGTAGCTTTCTGTATCAATTTTTCACTTTCTGGGTCTATAGAAGAAGTGGCTTCGTCTAAAATCAATATCTTAGGATCAGAAAGATAAGCTCTTAAGAAAGATAACAACTGTCGCTGACCAAGAGAAATACTACTTCCTCTCTCGCTTACAACAAAGTCATAACCTCCCGGTAATCGCTCAATAAATTCATCTACTTCTATATCTTGGGCAACTTTTTTAATTTTTTCAAGCGGAATAGTGTCCCCCAAAGTAAGATTTTCATAAATACTCCCATGGAAAAGGAAAACATCTTGTAGAACTACTCCTACTTTGCTTCGCAAATCGTACAATTCATAATCTCTGATATCAATATCATCCAGTAAAATTTTACCTGAGTTAATATCATAAAATCTTGTAATCAACTGAATAATGGTAGATTTCCCAGCACCAGTTGCTCCAACTATTGCTACTGTTTCGCCTGGATTTACTTTGAAATCTACTCCTTTCAGAACTTCTTGCTTCTCATCATAAGAAAATCGCACATTTTGGAATTCTATCTTTCCTTCGATATGGTCTTTTTTGATGGTTCCGAGATTCGGCATCGAATTTTCTTCGTCCATAATTCCTAAAACTCTTTCTGCACCTACCAAACCACGCTGAATATTATTAAATCTATCTGCAATCTGACGAAGCGGACGAATCAACATGTTAATATAAGAAATAAACGCAATCACTTGTCCCGGAGAAATATCTCTCGCCGTCAATGCATTATATCCTGCAACAAAAAGAATCAACCCAATGAAAACAGAAGAAATCAGTTCCACCACAGGAAAAAATAGTGAAAAATAGAAAACCGTTTTCAGTAAAGCTGCTTTTAAATTGACATTAATAGAATCAAATTTCTTAAACTCCGCTTCTTGTCTATTAAAAACTTGAATGAGAGACATCCCAGAAAGTCTTTCTTGCACGAAACTGTTTTGAGTAGAAGTCCAAGCTCTTTCGTCACCAAATGCTTTTCTTAATTTTTTCTGAAAAAACCTTGTAATCAACAACATGATAGGTAAAATGGTAAGCGAAATATAACTCAGCTCAGTATTTACCTGAAACATCGCTACCAAAACGAAAACCACTTTCAAAATATCTCCGAAAACCATCAAAAATCCATCCGTATAAACCGTAGCAATGGTCTCTACATCTCCTACTGCTCTGGTCACCAAATTTCCGATAGCAGTTTTATCAAAAAAAGATGTTTTGAAATAGATTAGTTTATGATACAGCCTTTCTCTAATGTCTCTAATTACATTTTGAGCGATATAATTAGAAAGAAAAACAAGAAAGAAATTCAAAATAGTTTCCGCTACTACCAAACCAATTAAGAAATAAATATCTTTCATCAAGACGTTATTGTCTTTCAGTTTGAGGATATCAATATCTACGATCTGCTGAGTAAGAATAGGTCTATACACCGAAACTATCGCTAAAATAATAGAGATAATTAAGGCTAAAATAAACCACGTTCTAAATTTCATTCCTATGAAAAAAAGACGCTGAATAATATTGCTGGTGGTTGGTTTTTTGTTCATAATTTTTTAAAAATCGTATCCTACATCTAATAAAAACAATGCATGAGCTGGTGCAGAAGTTCCTGCAACACCTCTATTTTTAGCTTCTATCACATTTCTTAAATCGGCAGGTTTTAGTTTTCCACTGCCTATTTCTACCATAGTTCCTACAATCGCCCGAACCATATTTCTGAGAAATCTATCTGCTGAGATGGTAAATTTAAGTTCATTTCCGTTTTGTTCCCAATTTGCGTGATAGATTTTACAAATATTGGTTTTATTATCCGCTCCCACTTTTGCAAAACTCCCGAAATCTTCGTACTCAAAGAGGATTTTGCACGCTTCATTCATTTTTTCCACATCCAAAGATTTTCTCCAATGTTGCCAAGCAAATTTTTCAGAAAAAGGATTTTTCTCCAGCGAAATATAATATTCATACGTTCTGTATTTTGCTGAAAATCTCGCGTGAAAATCTTCTTTCACCTCAAAAACCTTCTTCACAGCAATACTTGGTGGAAGAAAAGAATTCAGTTGATGCACTAATTTCTCAGAAATTTCTCCATCAAAATCAAAGTGGGCAAACATTTTCTTGGCGTGAACTCCGGTGTCTGTTCTTCCTGCTCCTGTAGTTTTAATTTCTGTTCGCAGAATCATAGAAAGTGCTTTTTCTAATTCTTCTTGCACAGAAATCTCATTTGGCTGAATTTGATAGCCAAAAAACGTAGAACCATTATAGGAAAACTCAATAAAGTAGCGCAATTTTTATATTTTTGTAGAATTCAACTGCAAAAATACATTTTTTTGAAAAGAATTCTTCTACTTTCCGACACCCATTCTTATATAGACGATAGAATTTTAGAATATGCTAAAAATGCTGATGAAATTTGGCATGCTGGTGATTTCGGAAATTTAGAAATGATAGACGAACTGAAAAAAGCAGGAACATTGCGAGGTGTTTTCGGGAATATTGATGAAGCAAAAATAAGAGCTGAATTCCCAGAAATAAATGTTTTCGAATGCGAAAAAGTAAAAGTAATGATGATTCACATTGGCGGATATCCAAATAAATATGCACCACGAGTAAAACAAATATTAAAGGAAGAAAAACCTCAAATTTTTATTTCCGGACATTCTCACATATTAAAAGTGATGTATGATAAAGAGTTAGAAATTCTGCATCTCAATCCTGGCGCTGCCGGAAAACACGGTTGGCATAAAATGAGAACTATGCTGAGATTTGAAATCAATGGTGAGAAAATTGAAAATTTAGAAGTGGTGGAATTGGGATTAAAATAAACCATTAAGTTTCAATCAAGGAATTAAGAAATTTAAGATGAAAATTCTTCAAATTTTCAAAAACTTAATGAAACTTAATATCTCAATGAAAGTCTTAATGTTTAAAAATGAAAAATTGTGAAAATAGGCGATTTGGTTTCGGTGATAGATGATGATTTGAAAGGGAAAATTTCTGCTTTCAAAGGAAATTTGGTACAAATAGAAGACGAACATGGTTTTCATTATGACATTGAAAAAAGCAAAGTCGTACTCCACAATCATAATATTTATGATGAAATTTCTATCACTGCAAAAAAGGAAATGTCTACCAAAATTTCTAAAAAAAATCAAACTCAACCGCAGTCCATCGATTTACATTTCGAAAAGTTGGTCAATAATCCTCAAAATTATGAATCTTGGGAAAGATTGATGATCCAGCGTGAAAAACTCATTGAAAAATTAGAATATTGCCGAAGCAATAACATGAAAAAACTGAACATTATCCACGGAATTGGAGATGGCGTTTTGCAAAATATGGTACACGAAGTTTTACAAGGTTTCGCGGGAATAGAATACGAAGACCATGATTTTTTCTACCACAGCACGGGAAATGTCTTGGTTACTTTTTTGTAGAATTAGGCAGTAATTTGAAATAACTTACCACAAATTTTCCATCCTTCACTTCACCGATGACTTCTGCTTTTTTGATTGCATTGCAAAAACCGTCATCAGCATGTGCATCTCCGTGTTCATCTATTTTAGTACCTTCTACGAAATAACTTTTCCCGTCAATTCTTACCGCTAAATCACAACCTTTTTTATCTTTCATTTTGAACTGACATTGTCCGCAAGCTGCTTCTACGACTTGCTTCTTTTTCTCTTGAGAGAATCCAAAAGTGAAACTCAAAAGTGCAATAAATAAAACGAGATTTTTCATATTACATTAACTATCTTTCAAAAATAGTTTAAAAATCAATACCTTTGCATTTATTGGTAAAAAACTATGAAAAAACTTTCTTTACTTTTCACCAAAGATGGTTTACAATGGCACATTTCTAAAGGAAAATCAGTGCTAGAAGAAGCATTTTATTTCGTAACAGAAGAAACTTCGCCTCATTTAGTAGAAGAAAAACTAGATGATGTGTTAAAATTTGATGACTACAAAGAAATAGAAGTGATTTCTGCACTCAATCATTTTTCGCTTACTCCAGATACTTTTGCAGAGCACGAATTGGGCTATAAACTGATTTCTTATAACGCTCCTGTAGATGAAGCCAATGAAGAATTGATGCTTTCTGTGAACAAAAAATTTGCGGTGCAATTTTACTATACTTTTCCAAAGCATTTTTACCAAAAAATTAAAGCAAAAAAATTGCCTACGAAATTTAATTTCTCTGGCGAAAAATTTTTAAATGCTTTAACTGTTAAAAACCACAAAGAAATTCATATCAATCTATATCATCATCAAGTAGAGTTTTTCGCTTTTGAAAATAAAAAAGTGGTACTTTACAACAACTTAGATGCTGATTCTGAAGTAGATTTCTTGTATTTTATTATGTTTTCTTTAAGCAAAATAAATTTTGGAACCGCAGAAACGCATTTTCATATTTATGGAGAAACTCACGAAAACGAAACCTTTATTTCAGAACTGAGAAAGTTTGTTAAAAATATTAAAGTCCATTTTGACAACGCTCCGAAAAAGAATTTTGTTCTTTCTTAAAAATCATTTATCAAAAATCAACCATGTATAGAATTATCTCTGGCAAATGGAAAGCAAAAAGAATTGCTGCGCCGAAAAATTTCGATGTAAGACCTACCACAGACTTTGCTAAAGAAGCACTTTTCAGCATTTTGGCGAATCGTCACGAAGTAGAATTTTGCTCAGTTTTAGACCTTTTTGCTGGAATTGGCTCTATCAGTTTAGAATTTGCTTCTAGAGATTGTAAAGACGTTACCGCTGTAGAAATGAATCCTAAACATGCGTCTTTCATTAATTCTACTGCCGCAGAACTAGAAATGGCGCTTCAAATTAATGTACAGCGTGGTGATGTTTTCGAATGGTTAAAGAAAAACAGAACAAAGAAAACTTTTGACATTGTTTTTGCAGATCCACCTTTTGAATTAGAAGAAAAAAAGTACAATGAACTGATTTCTTTGGTTCTCAATAATAATTTTTTAAAAGAAAACGGAACTTTTGTTTTAGAACATCAGTCTAAAATGAGATTAGAGCATCCTCAATTAATCGAAACCAGAAAATACGGAAATGTGAGTTTTTCTTTCTTTGAAGCAAATCAAAATGTGGAAACCTCTGAAGCTTAATTTTCGATTCTAAAGTTTTTTCAGTTCTAGACTAATTTTATTTCCAAAGAATTTTTTCGAAATTTTCTCGAAGTTTTTTGTAATATCCGAAAGGTAAAAATCGGTATTTCCTTCTTCATGTTGAGAATTAAGCAAGTCATTTTTACTCAAAATATCCCTTACATAACTCGCCACAATTTTAGGAGAATCAATTACTCTTACTCTGGTTCCGTAATATTTTTTAATCTCTTCAATCAGAAGCGGATAATGGGTACAACCTAGAATAAGGGTTTCTATATTTTTTAACTTTTTGTCGCTCAAATAGTTATAAATAATCGCGTGTGTAATTGGGTGATTTACAAAACCTTCTTCGATGGCAGGAACCAATAAAGGCGTTGCCAATTCATCTACTTGAATATATTTATTCAGTTTTCGGATAGATTTTCTGTACAAACCAGAATTTACCGTTGCCTTAGTCGCAATAACTCCTACATTTTGGTGAATTTCAAAAGCTACTTTTTCTGCCACTGGATTAATAACATCAAAAACCAAAGCTTGATTTCCCACCAATTCTTTCACCTCTTGCAAAGCATTTGCAGTAGCCGTATTACAAGCAATAACGATGGCTTTACAATTATTTTCTAATAAAAATTGGGTAATTTTTAAAGAAAAACCGATAATCGCTTCTCTAGATTTTTCGCCGTAAGGTAAATGTGCAGTGTCACCGAAATAAATAAAATTTTCGTGCGGCATTAATCGTTTTATTTCTTTGGCTACGGTAAGTCCACCAACACCGGAATCAAAAATCCCAATCGGTTGTGATGATGAAAGATGAGAATAATCTGGTTTCAAAGGCTTGAAATTTTTACAAAAATACTAAAGATTTTAGATTTTAGATTTTAGATTTTAGATTTTTTAAAGAATAAAGAGATCAGAAGCGATTCCATCGGCTAAAAACCAATGTTTTTCTGGAATTTTTAAGTGTTTTTCTTCTATCACAAGAATTCCTTCTTCTAATTTTGACTGAATGCTGTTTTTAAAAATTTCTAAAATTTCACCAGAAAATTTTTCGTTGAGTTTTTCTAAATCTACGCCCCAAATTGTTCTGAGTCCAATCATGAGCATTTCATTGTACTGGTCTTTTTCAGAAAGTTTTTCGGTTTCTTTTGGAAGAATATTTTCTGCTAAATTTTTAATATAAATGGTGTTATTCGCAACTTTCCAACTGCGCTCGTTTCTACCGTTATAAGAATGTGCAGAAGGTCCGATTCCAAGGTATTCTTTGTATTTCCAATACGCGGAATTGTGCTTCGATTCAAAATCTTTTTTAGCAAAATTAGAAATTTCGTAGTGTATGAAACCATTATCTTTTAGGAAATCAGACATATAATAGAACTCTTTATTTTGCTCTGTTTCTTTCGGTTCTGCGATTTTATTTTTCTTAATCCAAGCATTCAAAGCAGTTTTAGGCTCGATGGTCAATGCATAGGAAGAAACGTGAGGAACTTGCAATTCTATGGTTTTCTGAAGATTTTCTTTCCAAATTTCAAAATTGGAAGTTGGCGAACCATAAATTAAATCAATACTCAGATTTTCGAAGCCAAAATCTTGCGCTCTTTTGATAGAACTTTCGGCTTCAGAAGCATTATGAGCACGATTCATGAGCTTTAAATCTTCTTCAAAAAAACTTTGTGTTCCGATGGAAAGTCTATTGATTTCAGTTTTGGCTAAATCTTTCAGAAAATTTATATCCAAATCGTCAGGATTAGCTTCTAGTGTGATTTCAATATTTTTTTCAAAATCAAAGTACTTCAAAACCTCATCTATTAAAGATTTGATTTCATCCACAGAAAGAATAGATGGTGTTCCGCCACCGAAATACAGAGACGAAAGTGTTTTGTTTTCTAGTTCCTCTTTTCTTAGAAAAATTTCTTTTTTTATTGCCGAAATCATTTCGTCTTTCTGCTTCAATGAAGTAGAAAAATGAAAATTGCAATAACTGCATTTCTGCTTGCAAAAAGGAATGTGGAGGTAAATCATTTGATTGATGACTGACGAAATAAAATCGTAATTCTAAAAAATTTCTTAACGATATCTAAATCCTCTTTGATTGATGAAATTAGGAATATCATAACCTAAACTGAGCATGAAAGAATTTCCGCCGTATTCTTGAATATCAGACAATCCTAAATTATAAGAAGCTCCGAAATGGAGTTTATTAAGTTTAAATTTAATAATAGGTGACATGCTTAACTGTTGGCTTCCCACAGCACTTTTTGCCGTTCTGTAATTGATTCCCGCAGCAAAATAATCACTTTCACCATACAATTTCATCAAAACATTGATGTCAAACATTCTAGATGAATTGGTATTCAAATTCATCATCACAGAAGGTTCTACCGAAAATCCTTCGGTAATTTCCCAATCGTAACCTGCATTAAGGTAAAATCTGGTTGGCGACGGTTCTATACCATTTACCACTGGTGTATTGTTACTCAATGGAATATCTGCAACAGAAATCCCCGCAAAAGCTCTGCTATAAGTAGCTTGTAACCCTAAATTAGCATAAGCAATGAAAATACTGTTGTTATTTTCGTAAAGCAAAGGATCATTTGGATCTTGCGCATTTACTTTAGAAACATCAAAGTTCTGATTGTAAAAATTTACTGAAGTTCCGAAAGAAAATTGGTCTTTTCTGCCATCTTCATCACTGAGTGGAACAAAGTAAGAAGCACCAATTGCAATTCCGTTTGCAGAAATTGGTCCGTTTTGGTCATGAAAAAAATAAGCGCCTATTCCTACTCTATCAAAAGCATTGGCATGAATTCCTACCGATTGCACATTGGGAGATTCATCAAATTTTGAAAATTGTTTTTGATAGTTGGCAACCAAATTTACATCATCTGTTTTACCAATATGTGCAGGATTAAAGAGAAATTCACTATCAAATAAATACTGCTGATACATAGGAATAGTTTCTTGAGCATAGCTTAATCCTGAAAAAGCAGCAAAAAATGTGAATAATATTTTTTTCATGGTCGTGAATTTCTAAAAGTCAAATTTAAGTAAAATTGTTTTATGATACCAAAATTTTAAGAATTTTGCAAGTAATTTCTCCATTTTTCTACCGCATCTTGCATATCTTTTGGCATCGGTGATTCAAAATACATTTCTTTTTTTGTCGTAGGATGAATGAAGCCTAAAGTATGAGCATGTAAAGCGTGTCTAGGTAAAACTTCGAAGACATTTTTTACAAATTGCTTGTATTTTGGTAAGTTTACACCACGCAAAATCTGATGACCTTCATATCTTTCGTCGTTAAAAAGTGTATGACCAATATGTTTAAAATGCGCTCTAATTTGGTGAGTTCTTCCCGTTTCCAGTTTACATTCTACCCAAGTCATGTATTTGAATCTTTCTAGAACTTTGTAATGTGTTACGGCATGTTTTCCTTGGCTTCCATCTTCATAAACTGCCATTTGCATTCGGTTTTTCTGATGTCTTCCGATGTGTCCTCTGATTGTTCCTTCGTCATTTTCTAAATTTCCCCAAACAAAAGCCCAATATAAACGTTTGGTTTTTCGGTCAAAAAATTGCTTGGCCAAAAAGCTCAATGCATATTCATTTTTGGCTAAAACAATCAATCCAGAAGTGTCTTTATCAATTCTATGAACCAAGCCTACTCTATCTAAATCTGAGGTAAATCCATTTTTCTGAAAATGAAACGCAACTGCATTCACCAATGTTCCTTGCCAATTCCCAAAACCTGGATGAACTACCATTCCCGGTTCTTTGTCTACCACCAAAACATCATCATCTTCATAGACAATTTTAAAAGGAATATCTTCAGGAATAATAACATTTTCACGCGGAGGATGCGTTAATAAAACCGAAATTTCATCTCCTGGCTTTACACGATAATTTTGTTTTACCGGATTACCATTTACGATGACGTTTCCGGCTCTACATGTTTGCGAAATTTTATTTCTAGAAGAATTTTGGCGATAAATCAAAAGAAATTTATCGATTCTCAAAGGTTCTTGTTTTTTATCAACAGTAATATTGAGATGTTCAAACAACCCTGAGTTTTCTTCGTCATTAGAATTTTCGTCTTCTAACAATAGCTCTTCTTCTAAAAAATCTTCTTTTTCGCTCATATTATTCAAAAAAACTTTGCCAAAAAATTTTCGGCAAAGTTCTATAAATTATTTTAATTTCTAAAAAACTACTCTACAATTACCTTTTTAGCAGGTTTTTCTTCTGCTGGTTTTGTTTCTGTAGGTTTTGTATTATTTGTATTGGTAGTGGTTTTAGGTTTTTCTACCGGTGGTTTTGGTGTAGTATTTACTGGTTCTTCACTTGGAACTGGGATAAACTCATTGTCAGAAGATTCCGGCATGGTATTAATATCTGTAGTTCTATAAACACTATTCAGTTTTTGAATTTGAGACTGCATTTCGGCAGGTGTTTTTTTACTTGCCCACAAATCTATTTGCATTCCTTGATCTCTTACAGAACCACTTGCAGGATCTTGATAGTAAATAATGTCAGAATCATCACTTAATCCATCTTCATGGTCTACAATCCCTAATTCAAAATAGTTTTGGGTAATTATTGCTTTAGCTTCTGCCACAGTTCTTCCTATCAAATTAGGAATCACCACGTTTCTCATCGGTCCAGAACCAATGACTAAATCAAGCGTAGAATACATCGGCACTTTTTCTCCCGGTTTGATTACTCTGCCATTAAACATCATTCTAATGACCGCATCTTTCTGAATATTAGGCTCATAAATAGTATCTCCTACTTTCAAACCTAATAAGTCAAACTTTCTGAAAGCCAAATACTTATATCTATCCAAAACATCAGGAACCGCAACTGGCGCATAAGTTTTAGGATTAACTTTTAAAAGAATGGCTCTACCATTTTTCACTCTAGAACCTGGATTTGGATAGATTTTAAGAACTTGCAATGGCTTAAATTTTGGATCGTATTTAAAACTATCTACTTCATATTCTAAGCCTTGGTCATCCAAAACCTCTATTGCTTGGTGTACCTTCATGTTGACAACATTCGGAACCTGAATTTCTTCACCGTGATTGGTGTGAAATTCTAGCCATCGAAAGGTAAGCCAAACTACTCCTACAAAAATTACAAGTGCTACTATTAAGTTTACAAAAACTTTCCAGTGGAAAAAAGATCGAAGCATAAATTTTTTATTTATTCGAAATATAAACGCAAATATAAATATAAAATTATGAAATATTTAAGTTGAAAAATAATTACATTTGCGTTTATTAGTTTTTTAAAAAGTATGAGCAAGAAAAATGTAGCCGTAGTAATGGGTGGCTTCTCTGATGAATACAAGGTTTCTCTGAAAAG
>DITA01000092.1:0-6094 GCA_002422665.1 Flavobacteriales bacterium UBA6196 | reverse complement strand
AAACCTTTGTGTGTAAGAGTAACCAGCGTTCCGTTGCTTTCTGGCTGAAGTTCCCATTTTACTAACGTTTTATCATGGGTATAATCAGGATATGTCCAAGAATGTTTTAACTTTTTCTGAGGAATAATCTCTACGATTTCGCAGTGATGGTGTAATTTTTTATCTTCTCCTTCAAAGAAATTAAAAGCGGCATGCTCTTTTAATTCGAAGTCTGGTATATTAAAATACCATTCTTTCATCTGTTCTCTATTCGTAATCGCATCCCAAACTTTTTCTATTGGTGCGTTTACTTTTACGCTGATTTTAACATTATCGTGCATAGCGTTATCATTTTTAAGATTGAACAATTATTTATACTCGAATTTACAAAAAATATCTTGATTAATGTTGCTGAATTTTATCAGCCTTCTCTCAGCATTTAAACTCCAAATTGTTCTAAATGGTGATTGAGATGTTTCGCAAACATATTATTCCAACCTTGAGCCGTCATTTTTCCGAAATTAATGTTTTCTTTTCCTTCGAAAGCTTCTCTTCCCAATTGTTGCACACGCTGAATATTGCCAATTAACTTAGCTTTTTCTTCTTCAAAGTTTCTCTCATCTGCAATGATAAAAGCCGGACTTGTTGGCAAACTCGGTTTATACGGAATTTCGTTGGTGATTTTCGGTTTTACAAACCTCGAAAGTAAAAATTTGGCAATAAAACTAGGCTTTGGAAATTTTTCTGGCGTAAAAGTTAAGTCATATGCTACATTTAAATGTGCTAAAACTTGGTCTACACTCATTTTGCCCCATTTTCTTTGGGTTTCTGGTGTTAAATTATTGATTCTATTGATGTACTCTTGTGCATCTTTTGCATCAAAAACGTTTTGCATGGATTTTATTTTTTGAGAATATCAAAGTTAATTGAAATTTCTAAAAAGCCTACCAAAAGAATCTTAAAAATGTTATAAAATTTAGAAAATAAAACCGTTTTTGACCTTAAATATCACTTCTGATGCGGCTTAAAGTCTCCTGAGAAATTCCCAGATAAGTAGCAATCATTCCTAATGGAGCTCTGAGAATGATATTAGGATTTTCTTCTAGAAGTTGAATATATTTTTCTTTTGCCGTCATATATTGCAGCGAAGAAATTCTGCGCGACATCTCTATCATTAAGTTTCCTAGAATATATCTGCTGAAATTTGCCGCAGTTAGCGAAACCGAACATAATTCCTCTAATTTATTGAAATTACAAGTCGTGATTACAGATTTTTCTAACGTTTCAATGTTATTTCGAGTAGGGTGGTTCTTAAAGAGGGTATCAATATTAGCGGTAATCTTTCCTTCAGAATAAAAATTGGTAGTGATATCTTTTCCGTTTTCGTAGTAAAACATTCTTAGCAAACCTTCATCTACAAAGAAAACAGTATGATTGTATTGATTCTGCTTGCTCAATATTTCACCTTTTTCAAAGACTTTTGTTTCACATTCTTCATTTAAAAAACGCTCTATTTCTGCATCTACCTTAATGTGCTTATTAAGTTCTTGAATTAATTTCATGAAAACTAAATTTCTGGCAAAATTACACAAAAAAGGCGTTTCAGTAAACTGAAACACCTTCGAATAAACATTAATAAAAAAACTATATGGATTAAACGAACCTCTGGTCGTCATAATCTTCAGAGAGATGATATTCTTTGAACAGCATTTTGATTTTGATTTTCAATGCAATCCAACCTAAAAGGAAATAAACCCAACCTAGAATAAATAAGTGCCAGAAATATTTTTTGGTTAAAAAATCTGAACCTTTTTCTACCACCATAATTTTCAAAGCTTCTAAATATGGTGTTAAAGGAATAATTTTAGTGAAATAAGTAATGAAATCTGGCATCGCATAATTTGGCCAAGTAAATCCACTGATGATAAACGCAGGAGAAGCAATTACCATTAAAATCTGAGTTGCCTTCAAAGCATCTGGAACCAAAATACTTACCAAAACGCCTAAATTGGTTGCTGCTACTACAAAAATTGCAGTTATCAAGAAGAAATTCATAGCGTTTTCTGGAGCTGGAATTTTAAAATACAAGCTGCATAAGTAAAAGAATAAAATATTTAAATTGGAAAAAATCCAAACGGGTAAACATTTAATCGCCATTACTAAAATTGCATATTTGTGTTTCCCTGCAAAATCTTTTATAAAAGAATCTCTTTTAAATTCCTCGGAAAACGTAACTGCCATCGCCAAAAGAATAACTTGCTGTAAAACTACTGCCATCATTGCTGGCCACATGAAAATTAAGTAATTACTCGTGGTGTTAAAAAGCGTAATATAATTGGCTTTATAAGGTTCTATATTGGCTTTTGCTTGGTCTGCATTCATTCCTTTTTTCTGCAAAGCTTTCATTTCGGCACCTGCTGAAAAAGTTCCCAAGGTTAATTGAATCGCTTTTGAAGCAAAATTAGCGGTCAATACATTCGAAGTATTGAGATAGACGTTAATTTCTGGATATTTCTTTTGCAACATATTCGCCTCGAAACGCTCTGGAATTATAACAACTGCTCCTGCTTCTGTTTTGATGACCTCATCTTTCAAAATCGCTGGTTCTTCTACATAATTCAGCACTTTCAGCGTTTGATTATCATCTAACATGTCTACAATTTGGTTAGACAAAGGAGTTTGGTCATGATTAATCACAATCACAGGAATATCCGTTACTTTTCCCTTTTCATAGGTAAAACCTAACAAAAGCGCGTAGAAAATGGGAGCCATAAAAAATACAGAAAGCATTGTTTTGTTCGTGAAGAACAAATGAAACTCTCTTTTTAAAAGGTATCTTAACTGTTTCATTTTTGTAAATTTTTAAGTCAAGATTATTTTAAAGTTACGCTAGAATTCACCAAAATATTATTCACTTTTGTTCTGTCTGTAGGTATTACTTTAATTTCGTAAACCGCATCTTCTGGTTGATAATCTGGGAATGCTGTGGTAATATCTGCATATTTTGTCAATTGTTTGATAGAAACTATTTTTCCTGAAAACTCTTGATTTCCGTAAGTAGATTTCATATTCACGGTCATTCCTTTTTGATATTTAGAAATTTTACTTTCTGGAATGGTAAAACGGAAATAAGTCGAATTCGGAATATAGCCGTTAAATAACGCATAACCTGCAGTTGCCAATTCGCCTACATTTAGAGAAATAGTTTCAATTTCCATATCATTGGTTGCGATAATATATCTTTCAGAATAGGCAACATTAGCTTCTTGGAGAACACCTCTCGCTTGATTTTCTTGACCGATTGCCATTTCTATTTTTTCTAATCTTGTACCGATTTCTACATCATGTAATTCTGCATTCACAGCGTCATATTGCGCTTTTGCGCCTTGTAATTTTGCGAAAGCCTCATCATAATTTTGTGGAGAAAGCAAACTGTCTTTGTACATATTTTGCGCTCTTTTAAAAGATTTTTGAGCATATTCATATTGTTCTGCTAACCCTTTTTGTTTGGCTTTTAACTGACGAAGTTGATCTGCAGTTGCGCCATTTTTTGCCATTTGTGCTTGTGCAGTTGCTGCTGCAGTTGCTCCTTTTGCTTGAGCAATTTTCGCTGAAACTTCGGGAACGTCTAACATTGCGAGTGTATCTCCTGCTTTTACGGTTTGTCCTTCTTCTACATAAATTTTTAAAATTCTACCTGTAACTTTTGGTGCGAAAGAAACAATTTCTTTTTTTGTTTTTCCTTCGGTTAATTGTTGTGGAGTTTCGTTTTTACAAGCTCCTAGAGAAAGTAAGGTTACTAAAAATAAAGATTTTACAATATAGTTTTTCATTGGATTAAAATATTTAATTGATTAATGTTTATCGTATTATAGTTTTTCTAAATTTAAATTTTGAGTAGATTTCATCAGTTCTACCGCTGCTCTTCTTTGGTTGAAAACAGCAGTTTGATATTCTAATTCTGCGTTTTCTAAATCGTTTTCTGCTTCTATCAATTGAGTAGATTTAATCAAACCATATCTGAATTCTTTTTCGGCTTGTGTCATTGCATTTTTAGCAATTTGTTTCGCCTTCGCTTTTAAGTCTACTTGCGCATTTGCAATGTTATAATTGGTTTGATTATTGGCTAAATTGAGTTGTAATTTTCTTTCGGCATCAGATTTTTTACTTTCTAAAATCTCTCTTTCTATTTTTGCTTTTTCTACTTCATGTTTTCCTTCATTTCCATCAAAAACATCCCATTTAAAACCAATTCCCGCTTGAAAAATCGGCAATAAATTAAGATTAGTCAAGTCATAATCTAGCTTTGCACCAGTTCCCGGCATTAATTCTTTTGATGAAGAAAGATTGGTATTATAAAATCCCATGTAAGAAAGCGAAGTCATGGCTTGAACTTTCGGAATCCACCACGTTTTTTCTGCTTTTATTTTGGCATCAATGGCTTTAATCCCAAAATCCAAAGCTTTTAATTCTGCTCTATTTTCGATGGTTTCATTGGTAAGCAAATAATCTATTTTTTCCAAATCAGGATGGATGAGAGCAATTCTCTCTTTGTCAATTCCCGTTAAAACATTTAATTGCGTAATCAGCAACTCTTTTTTGCCTTCGTATTCTACCATTTTAGAATCCAAAGTAGCTTGTGCCAATTCTATTTTTTTGTAATCATAAGGAGTGATTAAGCCATAACCTAAAGCTTTTTCTGCTGTTTTTTTATTGGCATCGAGACGTTTTTTGCTTTCATCTAAAACTTTTTTAGATTCTATTACAAGTGCAAATTGATCATAAGCTTTAGAAATTTGAGTAATGACTTCGTCTTGATTTTTGACTTGTAAAGCTTGAGTGGCATTATTTTTCTCGGTCAAAGCCTGTTTCAGATATTTTACTTTTCCGCCAGAATAAAGAAGCGCTTTTGCTTCAACTTTTGCGGCTGCATCAAAACCCGACAAAGTAAAATTATTATCAAAAGTTCCTTCTGGAAAAACCGCACCCGGAAAAATAGGTTTAATCGCAGGAATGGCAATTTCTGGTGAAAGGAATTTAGCCGTAGCATTTAAATATTCTCCTTTTCCAGAAATTTCAACTTTGGGTAAGAAAATGTCTTTTAATTTTTGTTGGTCTAATCCATTTGCTTTAGACTCTAAGTTTTGTTGTTCTATGGCAGCATCTTTGGTCATCGCTGCGTCTACCAATTCCTTGAATGAAGGAGCAGTTTGCGCAGAGAAGGACAAAGGAAAGCCCATCATTGCTGTAAAAATTAATGTTTTATAGTTTTTCATTTTTAATGTTTGTTTACAGATGCAAAGTTGCGACGATTGAAAAAATATTCCTTTGACATTTGTCAAAAAATAAAATCGCCCACAAAAAATTTGTGGGAGAGATATAGATTTATGTTTTGGCTAAAGCCTTGAAATTTTCAACTAAAAAAGTTGGGCTAAAGCCCGACTCTATTGATGTTTCATTTTCAATTTTTATTTCATTTTTTTTGAAACCAAAGAAGAAAAGCTATAGCTACCAAATCCAAATGAATTTTTACTAAAATATGATTTTAGATGAGCATTATCGTATTTTGAAACTAAAAAATCTGCCAATTTTTCATCTTCACTTCCTACAGAATTCCAACTAGATCTTCGACTTACCTTAGCTAAAAATTTTTCTTTATCAATTAAATAAAGTTTTTCAGAGTATTGATTAATAACGAATGTAGGAAGGTTTTCATCTATCACATCTAGCATTTTAGCATAGTTTTTTTCGTATTCTAAAATCTGAAAATATATTTCTGCATTTTCGGGATATTGGTAAAAACTTCTACGCAAATTTGCTAAAATCTTGGTTCTGAATTTTTTAAATTCTCCATTATCTATTTCATTTTGCTCAATAAAAATATAATCTTCTAAAGTAGGGTTCCCTTGAAATTTTAATTTTTTAATAATTGCTAACTTTCCTAACTCATTCTTTTCAAAATACAATTTTTCTAAAATTTCGTAATAAGGATAATTGTATTTTTCATTAGAATTTCTGTTGATAATCTCATTACAATATTTTTCGACTAGATTTTTATCAAATTTCAATAATTCATTTAAAATTTTAATGTTATAAGAATTTTGGTAAAAAGCAA
>DITA01000129.1:972-5242 GCA_002422665.1 Flavobacteriales bacterium UBA6196 | reverse complement strand
GTTTTAATGTACCCCAGACGGGACTTGAACCCGTACGTCCTTGCGGACACAGGATTTTAAGTCCTGCGTGTCTACCAGTTCCACCACCAGGGCAAAATGGAGAGCGAAAAACGGGATTCGAACCCGCGACCCCAACCTTGGCAAGGTTGTGCTCTACCAGCTGAGCTATTTTCGCATTTCTATTTCGTGTGCGGATGAAGGGACTCGAACCCCCACGCCTCACGGCACCAGATCCTAAGTCTGGCGTGGCTACCAATTACACCACATCCGCTAGTATTTAAAGAACTTTGTTCGTTTTTTGTGAGTGCAAATATAGAAACTTTTTCCTAATGTTCACAACTTTTTTTTGAAAAATTTTATTTTTTGAAAAAAAAACTTAGAAATTAGATTTTTGTTTCTGTTTTTATTACTTTTACAACTTTAAGATTAATAGATATGGAATTACAAGGAACGGTTAAGAAAATATTTGATACCCAGACATTTGCAAGTGGTTTTCAAAAAAGAGAAATGGTTTTATTGACTCAGGAACAATATCCTCAGCCTATTTCAATAGAATTTTTATCAGATAAAATTAATTTATTAGATAATGTTTCTGAAGGCGAAACTGTAAAATTAGGAATCAATATTAGAGGTAGAGAGTGGACTAACCCACAAGGTGAAGTAAAATATTTCAACTCTATTACGGCTTGGAGATTAGAAAAAGTAGCTGATAACGGTGCTCAACCTACTTATGCTGCTCCATCTGCAGCGGCTACTCCAGCTACAACAAACGAAAATCCTTTCGCAGACGAAGGTGATGACGATTTACCTTTCTAAAATAATAGAAATTTTATACATTTGAAATCCTACTTTAATAAGTGGGATTTCGTTTTTAAAATAAGATATGTTTCTACTAGATTCCGAAGAAATTGCTTTTCCAGACCCTGCTTTGTATAATTTTGAAGGAGGATTATTGGCAATGGGCGGTGATTTATCTCCAGAAAGAATCTGGTTTGCTTATCAAAACGGGATTTTCCCGTGGTTTAATCCTGAAGATGATATTTTGTGGTGGTGTCCTGATCCTAGATTCGTATTATTTCCAGAAGATTTGAAAATTTCTAAATCCATGAAGAAAATTCTGCGAGAGGGAAAATTTACTTTTACCGAAAATAAATGTTTCGAAGAAGTGATGAAAAATTGCCAAGCCGCAGAAAGAAAAGGACAAGACGGAACATGGATTACCGATGAAATGATAAAATCTTATAGCACTCTGCATCGTTATGGCAAAACCAAAAGCGTAGAAGTTTGGGAAAATGATGAATTAGTGGGAGGTTTATATGGTGTAGATTTAGGTCATATCTTCTGTGGAGAAAGCATGTTTGCCAAAGTGAGTAATGCAAGTAAAGCGGGTTTCATTTATTTTGTAGAAAAATATAAAAGTCAATATCAGCTGATTGATTGCCAAGTTTACACAGAGCATTTAGCTTCTTTAGGTGCTAAAGAAATTCCTAAAAGGGAGTTTCTGAAAATTTTAAAACAAAATTTCTCAGACGAGAACGTAAAATGATAAAGAAATTGCGCCCCGAGTTGAGCGGAGCTCTTTTTAAAATTAACAAATTTTAAAAAAGCGAGAGCGGAACGAGGAAATTGGCGCCCAAAAAATAAAAAAAATATGAACCCTGAAAAAGAAAAATGGATTTTATTGGTATTGCTCTCTCTGATTTGGGGCTCTTCTTTTATTTTGATAAAAAAATCGCTAGAACATTTTAATCCTTATCAAGTAGGAGCGCTTAGAGTTCTTATTTCTGGGGTTTTACTCTCGCCGATCGCTTTGTTAAACATCAAAAAGTTTCCTAAATCACATCTAAAATGGCTCATTATTGCAGCACTTTGTGGAAATTTTATTCCCATGTTCTTATTTCCTATTGCGGAAACCAAAGTCAGCAGCAGTATTGCCGGAATCATCAATTCTACGATGCCACTTTTTGTGATTATAGTAGGTGCAGCATTTTGGAAAACTAAAACTACTACTCGACAAATTTTGGGAATTGTCATCAGTTTCTTTGGGGTGATTTTATTAATGAATTCAGGACATGACAATAATACAGAACACTTATTTTATATAGGACTGTTGCTTTTTGCTGCTTTCTTGTACGCTGTAAGCGTAACTACAGTTGGCGCAAAACTCACCCACATTCCTGCAAAACTTCTGTCCTCATTTGTATTTTTCTACGTTTTATTTTTACCATCTTTATTGGCTTTATATTTCTCAAATTTCTTCCACGAGTTTTCTTTTACAAGAGAAAACATGATAGGACTAGGATTTGTAGCGACTTTATCTATCTTCGGAACTGGACTGGCCATGATGCTTCAGTACAGATTAATGAGCGTTTCTAATCCGCTATTTGCGTCTACAGTAACTTTATTAATGCCAATTGTAGCGGTAGCTTGGGGAATAATCGACGGAGAAAGTTTTACTTTTTTACAAGGAATAGGTGGTGCAATTATTCTAGGAGGATTAATTTTTCTGAGAAAGAAAAAAAGCTAGCATTTTTACATAAAAAAACTGCATAACCCCTTAAGAAGCAATGCAGTTTGAAATAAATCTAATAAAAAGTAAAAATGAAAGGTGACAAAGATAAAATTTTTTTTCAATAAAATTCAAAAATGTTTGAAAATTTTTTATGATTTCCGTCATTTAGCTGATTGATAAGAATTAATTACCTTTGCAACATGTTAATTTCTGAATACATATCCAAAGATTTTCCCGCTTTTGAAGTTGATTCATCAGCAGAAGAAGCACTAGAAATAGCCTCTGAATTTGGTTTCACCCATGTTTTTGTACAAAAAAACAATCTTTTTTTGGGAGGAATCTGCAAAGAATTTTTGGAAGAAAATCCAGATAAAAATTTAGAAGAACTTCTTATTCACATCGAACGTTTTGCTATTTTAGAAGGCGGAACCGTATTAGATACTGTAAAATTATTCTACACTTTTAATGCTAATATTATTCCCATCATCAATAAAAATGAAGAATATCTAGGATACATTGCTTACGATGATGTTTTTAATGAACTGTCGAAATATCCTTTATTTTCTGAAAACGGAGCGGTTTTAACGGTAGAAACCAACTTAAAATCGTTTTCGATGACTGAAATTGCCAAAATTGTAGAAAGCAACAATTCTAAATTTTACGGAGCGTTCATCAGTCATGTAAATGATGATGTAATACAAGTTACCATGAAAATTAATCATGATAATTTAAGCTCAATAGACGAAACCTTCGACCGATTTGGTTATCACGTAGTTCATAAATTTTATAACGACGAAAAAGAAGACCTCATCAAAGACCGATATCAATATTTTCAAAAATATTTAGAATTTTAATGTATTTTTGAGTTTATAAAAAGATTTATTTTGAAAGCTGCCATTTATTCACAGAAAAAAGACTTAGATACATTTTTATACTTAAGTAAGTTTATATCAGAACTTAACAAAAGAGGTGTAAAAGCTATTATATATGAACAGCTCTTCAAAGATTTAGAATTTTCTAAAGAATTCTCCACTTTCTCTAACTACGAAGATGTAAAACAAGAAAAAATAGATTTTTTCTTCAGTTTTGGAGGAGACGGAACCATTCTAAATGCCTTAAATTTTATCAAAGAATTAGAAATTCCCATCATCGGAGTAAACACGGGTAGATTAGGGTTTTTGGCAAGTTTTTCTAAAGAAGAAATCTTCAGTCACATAGACGAAATCATCACCAAAGAAATGAATTTGAGCAAAAGAAGCGTTTTGCACGTTACTTCTTCTGGTACTCCTATTGATTTTCCGTATGCATTAAATGATTTGAGCGTTTCTAGAAACGAAACCACTTCTATGATTACCATAGAAACGCATATTAATGAGCAGTTTCTTACGTATTATTGGGGAGATGGTTTAATTATTTCTACACCTACTGGTTCTACCGCATACTCACTGAGTTGTGGTGGCCCTATTATTTCACCAGGAAACGGAATTCTTTCGCTTACGCCAATTTCGCCTCACAACCTTAACGTGAGACCTATTGTTTTAAGAGACGATATAGAAATTACCTTAAAAGTAGAAAGCAGAGTGCCACAATATTCTCTTTCTCTAGATTCTAGACTCTATCACATGAAAAATGATGATGTGATTACAGTAAAAAAAGCCGACTTCCAACTGATCTTAATGCACCCAAAAGACTTGAGCTTTTTCAAAACTTTAAGGCAGAAATTGCTGTGGGGCAAAGACAAAAGAAATTAGTATTAAT
>DITA01000129.1:0-852 GCA_002422665.1 Flavobacteriales bacterium UBA6196 | reverse complement strand
GAGCTACCGTAATTCTTCACACAGACCACTGTGCTAAAAAATTACTTCCTTGGATTGATGGATTATTAGACGCAAGCGAAGAGCATTACAAAGCTTTTGGTAAGTCATTGTTCTCTTCTCACATGCTAGATTTATCAGAAGAACCAATTGAAGAAAATTTAGACATTTCTACTAAATATTTCGAAAGAATGGCTAAAATGGGCATGACTCTAGAAATAGAATTAGGAGTAACTGGTGGCGAAGAAGATGGTGTAGATAACTCAGATGTAGATTCTTCTAAATTATACACTCAGCCAGACGAAGTAGCTTACGCTTACGAAAGATTGAAAGCGATTTCTCCAGAATTTACTATTGCTGCAGCTTTTGGTAACGTTCACGGTGTTTACAAACCAGGAAACGTGAAATTAACTCCGAAAATCTTAGACAATTCTCAAAAATATGTACAAGAAAAATTCGGAACTTCTGAAAAACCAGTAAACTTCGTATTCCACGGTGGTTCTGGTTCTACATTAGAAGAAATTAGAGAAGCGATTTCTTATGGAGTTATCAAAATGAATATCGATACAGACCTTCAGTTTGCTTACACAGAAGGAATTAGAGATTACATGAATTCTAATATTGAGTATTTAAGAACTCAAATTGGTAATCCAGAAGGTGAAGAAAAACCAAACAAAAAATTCTATGACCCAAGAGTTTGGATTAGAAAAGGTGAAGAAACTTTCGTAAATAGATTGGTAAAAGCCTTTGAAGATTTAAATAACGTAAATACATTAGGCTAAAATCAAAGATTTCACTAAATTCGAAACCTCAATTTTAACCTTAAATAAATAACTATGGCTTTTGATTGGTTTA
>DITA01000072.1:0-11814 GCA_002422665.1 Flavobacteriales bacterium UBA6196 | reverse complement strand
GAGGTAGTCACTCAGTTTTATGTATGCGTGTTCTTCTATTACGAAAGAAAAACCAGCAAGTCCTATTGATAATGTTTTGTTCATAGTTTAGTTTTTATGATGTTTGGGTGATTTGGTTTACAGATTCTGTTAATTCATTCCAAGTATTTTGTAATTCTGCTAAAAAGGTTTTTCCTTTTTCAGTGATTTGGTAGTATTTTCTTGGCGGTCCACTGGTAGATTCTTCCCATCTGTAAGCAAGAAATTCTCCATTTTTCAATCTTGTAAGTAGCGGATAAAGAGTTCCTTCTACTACATCTAGCTTTCCTTTTTTGAGTTCGTCTATTAAATCAGAAACATACATTTCTTTATTATTGATAAGGCTCAAAATACAGAACTCTAGAATTCCTTTTCGCATTTGCGCTTTGGTATTTTCTGTGTTCATGTTTTTTAGTTATTAGTGGTTTTTATAATTTGTTGTAACATTCATTTTACGAATTTTTTTTCTGTTGAACAAAAATAGGTATTTTTCAGTAATATGCAATGCAAAGTAGTAATGCAAAAAAAATATATTACTATTTTCTTTCTTCGAAATAGTGAATCGTTCTCGTTTTTGGTAAAAGTAACCAAAGTAAAAAATAGACGAATACGACCATAAACGTAGAAATTCCCGCCGAAAATATTCCGAAGAATGCCAGTAAGAACCATGCAACTCTTACTAAAGAGACATCTATCCCGAAATATCTTCCAAGTCCTGAACAAACCCCAGCGATTCTTCTATTGTCTCCATCGCGAGTTAGTTTTGCTCTACAACCAGTGTAATATTGGTTTTCATTTTGTTGATAAGTTTTCATTTTAATGATTTTTGTGATTTTCTTATGCAAAGATATATATAAAATTTAGTAATATGCAATACAAAGTAGTAAATATTTTTAAGTAAATTATTTAAGTTATTGATAATCAGTTATAAAAATTTCAAGAGTAAATTTTAATAATTTTTGTTTTTGACAAAAATCACGTTTTCATTGTAACATCTGTTACCGAAATTGGTGAAAACCAACCGTAATTTTGCAGTATCAATTTTGTTTCACTTTAGAAATGAAGTTTTTTAATCCATTAAAGATTTATAGATGAAAATACTAATAGTAGGAGGAGTTGCAGGAGGCGCAACAGCAGCAACCAGATTGAGAAGACTCTCAGAAGAAAACGAAGTCATAATTTTTGAAAAAGGACAATATGTAAGTTTTGCGAATTGCGGTTTGCCTTATCATATCAGCGGAACGATTGACAAGAGAGACGCTCTTTTATTACAAACACCAGAATCTCTTAAAGAAAGATACAACTTAGATGTAAGAGTTTTTACAGAAGTTTTATCTATTTATACAGTCGATAAAAAAGTTTCAGTAAAAAATTTACAAACAGACGAAATTTACTTAGAAAACTATGATAAACTATTGCTTTCACCAGGTGCAGAACCTATAAAACCACCTTTTGAAGGAATTGATTCTGATAAAATTTTTACACTCAGAAATATTCCTGATATGGATAAAATTGTAGCTAAAACCAAAAATGCACAGAATTTTGTAGTTGTAGGTGGTGGTTTCATCGGTTTAGAAGTGGCAGAAAATCTCATAGAAGCTGGTAAATCTGTAAAATTGGTAGAACTCGGCAATCAAGTAATGGCGCCTGTAGATTTTGATATTGCCAGTTTCGTTCACGAAAAAGCCAAACAAAAAGGACTTGAATTGTTGTTAAACGTTGGCGTAGAAAAATTTAATGACAAAGGCGAAACCATAGAAGTATTCTTAAACAATGGAATTTCTGTAGAAACAGATGCTGTAATTCTTGCAATCGGTGTAAAACCTGAAACCAAATTAGCAATAGAAGCGGGTTTGGAAATTGGTGAAACTCGTGGAATTTTGGTGAACGAATTTATGCAAACCTCTAATCCTGATATTTATGCAGTGGGAGACGCAATAGAAGTAGCGCATTACATCAACAATAAAAAAGTTTTGATTCCTTTAGCTTGGCCAGCGAATAGACAAGGCAGAATTGTTGCAGACAACATAGTTCTCGGAAATCAATACAAATATAAAGGAAGTTTGGGTTCATCAATTTTGAAATTTTTTGAACTTTCTGTGGCTTCCACTGGTTTGAATGAAAAAACTTTGAAAAAATTCGGAATTCCTTATAAAACTGCCATTGTAACTCGCGGTCATCACGCGGGTTATTATCCTGGCGCTAAAAATATGGTTCTAAAAGTTATTTTCGATGAAAATGGTAAAATTTTCGGAGCTCAAGCTGTTGGCGAAGCTGGAGTTGATAAAAGAATTGATGTCATTGCAACGGCAATCAAAGGAAATCTTACGGTTTATGATTTACCAGAAATTGAAATTACTTATGCTCCGCCTTTTAACTCTGCGAAAGATCCTGTAAATATTGCTGGTTATGCTGCAGAAAATATTTTGAAAGGAGATTTAGAAATGGTGAATTATGATGAATTTTGGGATTTTGTGAAAGAAAATGATGCGGTAATTTTAGATGTGAGAACTTCTAAAGAATTTTCAGGAGGAGCAATTGAAGGCGCAATTAATATTAACGTAGATGATTTACGAGCAAATCTCGAAAAATTAGATAAGAATAAAATGTATGCCATTTATTGCCAAGTTGGTTTGCGTGGTTATTTAGCCAATAGAATTATGAGAAATAACGGTTTTCGAGCCGTGAACTTAAACGGAGGGTATAATCTTTGGTCAAAAGTTCAATCATAGTAATAGTTTTTTGTTAACAAGAAGGCTTCAATTTTTATTGGAGCCTTTTTTATTTCAATAATTGTTCAATAATAATATGATTTTAATCAGAAATCTCCAAAACATGACAAATGTATGCTTATAAAACTCAAAGTTCTTATGCTTTAATTAATAATTTTGTTAATTGAACTTTTGTGACCAATCTTTTCTGAAAGTCACTTTTTATAAATGTAGATAACATCAAATAAACACATAAAATGAGTTTTATTAAAACGGATTTAACCAAACTTGCAAACCTTAATAAAAGCAAGGGAACTGGTTCCATTAGGAAAAGCAAACCAGAATACGTTGATTTTTTTCCACCTTGTAATAACGCTTGTCCAGCTGGCGAAAATATTCAGGCTTGGCTTTCTCTGGCTCAAGAAGGAAAAATAGAAGACGCTTGGAGAAAATTAACCGAGCAAAATCCTATGGCTGCGATTCATGGGAGAGTTTGTTATCATCCTTGCGAAAATTCTTGCAACAGAAAAGATTTAGATTCTTCGGTCAGCATTCACGCGGTAGAAAGATTCTTAGGAGACGAAGCACTTAAAAATAATTGGCAATTTTATCCTCCGAAAACGCTTACTGGTAAGAAAATTATGATTGTAGGTGCAGGTCCTTCTGGACTTTCGGCGGCATATCATCTTAGAAAATTAGGTCATGAAGTGACTATTTTCGAAGCAGGACCTGTTGCTGGTGGAATGATGAATTTTGGGATTCCTGCGTACAGAATGCCTAGAAATATTCTTCAAGCTGAAATTAAAAGAATTGAAAATTTCGGAGTGAAAATTGTTCTGAATTATAAAGTTCAAGACATTCTCCAAGAAAAAGAAAATGGCGGTTTCGATGCGGTTTTTGTAGCTATTGGAGCTCATTTAGCCAAAAAAGTAAATATTCCAGCTCAAGAAGCGAGTAAAATTTTAGATGCGGTTTCTTTCTTGAAAGAAGCAGATGAAAATAGCGATAATAAACCACTTTTAGGAAGAAGAGTTGCGATTTATGGTGGTGGAAATACCGCAATGGATGCAGCGAGAACTGCGAAAAGATTAGGTGCAGATGAAGCCATGATTATTTACAGAAGAGACCGTGAACATATGCCTGCTCACGAATTTGAAGCAGATGAAGCATTAAGCGAAGGCGTAAAAATCCATTGGTTGAGTACCATTAAAAACATGGAAACTTCTTCTATCACTGTTGAAAAAATGCAAGTGGTTAATGGAAAAGCCGTTCCAACTGGTCAATACGAAACTTTGGAGGCAGATTCATTAATTCTAGCTCTCGGACAAGAAGCAGATACCGATTTCTTAAAACATATTGAAGGAATTACCTTCAAAGAGGATGGAACAACCGTTGAAGTAAATCCGTCAATGATGACAGGTTATCCCGGTATTTTTGCAGGAGGAGATATGGTTCCTAGTGAAAGAACGGTAACGATTGCAACGGGACACGGTAAAAAAGCAGCCAGAAATATTGATGCTTGGCTTAGAAATACCACTTACGAAAAACCAGCCAACAATCCTTTAGTTACTATCGAAAAACTACAAATTTGGTTCAAAACAGATGCTGAAAAGAAAGCTCAACAACATCTAGAAATTGAGAAAGCGGTAGAAACTTTTGATGAAATTGTTGCAGGTTATACTACTGAAGAAGCAGTTTACGAAGCACAACGTTGTCTCTCTTGCGGAAATTGTTTCGAGTGTGATAGTTGTTATGGAGCGTGTCCAGAAGGTGCGATTTCCAAAAACGGAAAAGGAGAAGGTTACACCATCAATTACGATTTGTGTACAGGTTGTGGCGTTTGCGCAGAACAATGTCCTTGTCACGCTTTAGATATGGTTTTAGAAAATTGAAAATAAAATTTTTCAAATTTCCATTAAGAAAGCCACGAAGTGGCGAAATCAAAAGCATAGGGTAAAGCCCTATGTAAAAGTAAAATGAGAACAAATAGCTCTGAAAGAGCGAAATAAATTAAAAATATTTAAAATTTGGCAGCAATTTCCGCCTTCCGCTCCCAATCTTTTTTTTTCAGCGCTTTTTCCAGCGCCAAAAAAAGGATTTACGCTCAAGTCGGGCTGCACGCAAACGTTATCAAAACCTGGAAAAGGTTAGAACAAAATATCATTCTTCAATCATCATTTATCAATTATGAATAAAAATCCAATCATAGCAACCATCGACGGCAACGAAGCTGCTGCGTACATCGCGTACAGAGTAAACGAAGTTTGCGCCATTTATCCTATTACGCCATCTTCTACTATGGCAGAATTGGCAGACGAATGGGCGTCTAAAGGAATTAAAAATATCTGGGGAAACGTTCCCGAAATTATAGAAATGCAAAGTGAAGGTGGTGCAGCTGGTACAGTTCACGGTTCACTTCAAGCTGGTGCATTAACCACCACTTTTACGGCTTCACAAGGTTTAATGCTGATGCTTCCGAATATGTACAAAATTGCGGGAGAACTTACAAGTGCAGTTTTTCACGTGGCTGCGCGTTCTTTGGCAGCGCAAGCTTTGTCGATTTTTGGTGACCATCAAGATGTAATGGCAGCCAGAACTACTGGTTTTGCAATGCTTTCTTCTGCAAGTGTTCAAGAAGCACACGATATGGCGCTCATTGCACAAGCTACCACTTTGAGAGCGAGAATTCCTTTTATTCATTTCTTTGACGGTTTCAGAACTTCTCACGAAGTGAACAAAATTAATTTGTTGAGTGATGACCAAATTCGTGCAATGATTGATGATGAATTGGTGATTGCACACAGAAATAGAAGCCTAAATCCAGATAAACCTTTCGTAAGAGGAACTGCTCAGAATCCTGATGTTTATTTCCAAGGAAGAGAAACTTCTAATCCTTTTTATGCTAAAATTCCTACCATTTTAAAGGAAGAAATGCAGAAATTCTCTGAAATTTCAGGTAGAAATTATGCTCCTGTAACGTATTACGGGCATCCAGAAGCAGAAAATGTTATCGTAATAATGGGTTCTGGAGTAGAAACGGTAATTCCAACTTCAGAATTTTTGAATAAAAATGGAGAAAAAACAGGTGTTCTTAAAATTTCATTGTTTAGACCGTTCCCAAATGAAGATTTCATTTCGGTTTTACCAAAATCTGTGAAAAAAATCGCTGTTTTAGACAGAACCAAAGAACCAGGAAGCAATGGTGAACCGATGTATCAAGATGTTCTGGTTTGCCTTACAGAAGCACTTACGAATGGAACTTTAGAAAAAATGCCAAAAATTATTGGTGGTAGATACGGACTTTCGTCTAAAGAATTTACACCAGCAATGGTAAAAGCAGTTTATGATAATTTAAAAACCGAAAATTCTAAAAACCATTTCACAGTAGGGATTACAGATGATGTAAGTTTTACCAGTATCAATGTAGATTATAACTTTAAATTGGATGATTCTGGATGGAACCAAGCGCTGTTTTTCGGTTTGGGATCAGATGGAACCGTAGGTGCGAATAAAAATTCTATCAAAATTATTGGTGAAAACACAGAACTTTCAGCGCAAGGATATTTCGTTTATGATTCTAAAAAATCTGGAGCGAAAACCGTTTCTCACCTTCGTTTTGGGCACGAACCAATTGAAGCGCCGTATTTGATTTCACAAGCAGACTTTATCGCTTGTCATTTCTTCAAATTTTTAGAAAATGAAGATATGCTCAGTTTTGCTAAAAATGGAGCGAAATTTTTACTAAATTCTCCTTATTCTAGAGACGAAGTTTGGGATCAATTACCACACCGTGTTCAGCAACAATTAATTGAAAAAAATATCAAATTTTTTGTGATTGATGCCAATGAAGTTGCCGACAAAACAGGAATGCGAGGCAGAATTAATACCATTATGCAAACGTGTTTTTTCAAACTTTCAGGAGTTTTGCCAGAGGAAGAAGCCATCAAACAAATCAAAAAAGCGATTGAAAAAACATATATCAAAAAAGGTCAAGCTGTTGTAGACAAAAACTTTGAAGCGGTAGACCAAACTTTGGCGAATTTGTTTGAAGTTAAAATTCCAACTGCGGTAACTGCCGAAAAAGGAGAGGAGCAAACTGTTGACGAAAATGCGCCAGATTTTGTGAAAAATATCACTTACAAAATGATGATTGGCAAAGGTGATGATTTACCTGTAAGTGCTATTCCTGCTGATGGAACGTATCCAAACGGAACTACAAAATGGGAGAAACGTAATATTTCTGAAAAAGTAGCGCATTGGAATGCAGATATCTGTATTCAGTGTGGTAATTGTAGTTTTGTTTGTCCTCATTCTGTGATTCGTTCTAAATTTTATCACAAAGATTTATTGACTGAAGTTCCAGAAGGTTTCCAATCTGCACCAATTAATGCGAGAGGTTTCCCTGAAACCAAGTTTACGCTTCAGGTGTACGAAGAAGATTGTACTGGTTGTAAATTATGCTACGAAGCATGTCCTGTAATCGATCAAGAAAACGAAGAATTGCGCGCGATTAATATTTTACCAAAAAATCCAGACCTTAAAAAACATAGAAAAGTGATTTCTTATTTTGAGAAATTGCCAATTCACGATAAAAATATGGTAAATTATTCCACAGTTCACGGCGTACAATTCTTAGAACCGATGTTCGAGTTTTCTGGAGCTTGTGCAGGTTGTGGAGAAACACCTTACATTAAAGTGCTAACTCAACTTTTCGGTGATAGATTAATGGTAGCCAATGCAACGGGCTGCTCATCTATTTACGGAGGAAATTTACCAACTACACCTTGGAGTTCTAATTCTAAAGGAAAAGGACCAGCTTGGAGCAATTCTCTCTTCGAAGATAATGCCGAATTTGGTTTAGGAATGAGACTTTCTGCGGATAAGCAATTGCAAATGGCTCATTATTATGCCGAAAAATTAAAACCAGAATTGGGCGAAGATTTCATCAATGAAATTATCCATGCATCTCAAAAATTAGAAAGTCAAATCATCAAACAAAGAGAAAGAGTAGAAATTCTAAAAAGTAGATTGCAATTTTCTGAAAATCCAGATGCGAAACATCTTTATTCTTTAGCAGATCATTTGGTTCATCGTGCTGTTTGGCTCATTGGTGGTGATGGTTGGGCTTATGATATCGGAAGTGGAGGTTTAGATCACGCGCTTTCTACAGGTAGAAATATCAATGTTTTGGTTTTGGATACCGAAGTTTACAGTAATACAGGTGGACAAAGTTCTAAAGCGACACCAACTGCTGCTTCTGCGAAATTTGCAACTGCAGGAAAACGTGTTGGCAAAAAAGATTTGGCGATGCAAGCTATTTCTTACGGAAATGTTTACGTAGCAACTGTTGCGATGGGTGCAAATCCTCAACAAACATTATTGGCAATGCGTGAAGCAGAAGCTTATGATGGGCCTTCATTAATTCTAGCATACAGTCATTGTATTGCACACGGAATTGATATGGAAAAAGGTTTGAACCAACAAAAAATGGCTGTAGCAAGTGGTTATTGGCCATTGATTAGATTCAATCCTGTGTTGAGAAAAAATAATAAAAATCCGTTTATCTTAGATTCTATTCGTCCTACAATTCCGTTTGAAGAATATGCGTACAACGAATTGCGTTACCGTGTTCTAAAACAAACGCAACCACAAGATGCAGAACATTTAATGAAATTGGCGCAAGAAATTGTAGATTTAAGATGGAAAACGTATGAAGATATGGCTTCACTTGGAGCTGAAAACTTCCAACCGACTTTTTAATTGAGAATTGAAAGTTGAAAATTGAAAATGAAAACCTCCCGAATTTGGGAGGTTTTTTCAATTAAGGAAAATAAAAGTCCCCACCGAGAATTTGGTGGGGATTTTTTCAACACAAAAGTTTTTATTTAGATAAAAATAATTTGAGTGCCTTCTCCAGCTGCTCTTGCGTAGAAATCTCCTACAGTTAAGATGCCTTCCACTTCTGGAGTTAAGTCTTCTTCTTTTAAATCAAACATTTCAAAAGCCAATTTACAAACCCAGAGTCTGCAACCAGAAGCTGATAAAATTTCTATAAATTCATCAATTGGTGGAATGTCTAGTTTTTCCATTTTAGATTTCATCATTTTGGTAGCCAGAGCTTCCATTCCTGGTAAACCTCCTAACATGGTAGGCATGTGCATTGCAGGATTTCCCACAGTAGCAACATTTATATTTTTTAATCTGCTTTTAATTACAGCATCTAGTCCGAAGAAAGTAAAGAAAATTTCTGCTTCCATACCTTCCATTCTCGCTCCGTTTGCCAAAATAAAACCTGCGTAAACACTTTCTAAAGTTCCTTTAGATATGATTACCATTACTTTTTCTATAGGTTTTAGAGATTTATCTAAATCTGCTAATGGATTTTTTAATAATGTAGTTTCCATATTTTTTTGTTTTATTTATTGAGGGATTAGGCTTGAGGGATTAGGTATTTAGTATTTGAAAAAAAATCAATTTACTAATCCCTTCATCCTAATTCCTAAATCCTTTTTAAATACAAGATTTTGGTTTAGAAATTCCTGCTAATCTACTAGAGATTTTAAGTGGTCCTTTTGGGAACAATTCATAGAATTCTTTAATATCTACTACGCCAGATTTTCCTACGCCTCTTATGGTTAATGCTACATCTTTTTTCTGTTGGTCTCTTAAATATTCTAACACGTCGAAATGTCTATTTCCTAATTCTAAACCGTCTTCTTTAGCCATTTCTTTAGCTACTTCGTGATTCCATTGGTTCATGTCTGTAAGATATCCCTCGTCGTTTACATTGATTGTAAAACCTGCATAAGTTTTTTCCATTTTGATAATATTTTTTTGTTAATTTTTATAAATTTTTGTTGGATGTAAGATGTTGGGTGATGGATGATTTCAAAAACATCTAGCATCAAGCTTCCATCACCCCTCAACTTCGTCAAATTTCTTTCCTGCTCTGCTCATGGTAGGCGTTACGAAAGGTATTTTTCTAGCTGGTAGAAGCATATTCCAATACACCCATTTGAAAGCCATTTTTCCGAAGTGGTTAAAAGCACTTTCTTCTAATAAATTAAGTGGACCGATTCCAGCGAATGGGAATTTTCCTTTTAACGGTTCTACATCATAATTGAAGTCAATCAATAATGCTTTTCCTTTTCCTGTTTCTATGAAACAATTGGCGTGACCGTCAAATTCTGGATTAAGTGGTTTTCCTTCTATATATTTTAGAATATTTTCAGTAAGAATTTCGGCTTCGAAATGCGCTACAGAACCAGCTTTAGAAGCAGGAACATTCGTAGCGTCACCGATTACGAAAATGTTTTCTTTTACTTTACTTTGTAATGTATTTTTATCAGTAGGAACGTAGTTTAGATCATCTCCAAAACCTGAACGAAGAATACATTCGTCTCCCATATTGGTAGGAACAGTAACTAATAAATCAAAATCTACTTCTTCGCCGCCGTAATCGAACATTTTTCCGTTTTCTCCTTCTATATGCTCTACTGCAAAATCAGGAACAATTTTGATGTTTTTATCTTTTAATAAATATTCTAAAGCTTTGGTACATTTTTCTTTAGTAAAAGCACCAGAAAGTGGAGTAACGTAAGAAATTTCTACTTTGTCTCTCATTCCTCTTTTAGTGAAGTAATCATCTGCTAAAAAAGCAAATTCTAGCGGAGCAACAGGACATTTAATTGGCATTTCGGTAATGTGAACTACTAATTTTCCTCCTGGCCAAGTTTCTAATTTTTTAGCCAAAGCACAACTTCCCTCGAAAGTATAGAAATCAAAAATATTTTTTTGCCAAGTGTCACCTTTCATTCCTGGAACTTCTTCTGGAGCGATTTTACAACCTGTAGCAATGATGAGAATATCATATTTTACATTTCTTCCGTTTTCTAAAATAACGGTATCTGTATCTTTATCTATTCTGTCTATTTTTTCACGAATAAGTTGAATTCCTTTTGGTAAAAATTCATCAATTGTTCTTTTTACATCTTCTGGTTGATAGGTTCCAAAAGGAATAAATAAAAATCCTGGCTGGTAGTAGTGAGACTTAAATTGGTCTACCAAAGTAATTTGCCATTCTTTTTTATTCAGTTTTTTTACTAGGTGATTCGCCATCATAGTTCCGGCGGTTCCTGCTCCTAAGATTACTAAGTTTTTCATATTTTCTAACTTTATAAGAATGAGTAATTCTTAATTTTCTTGTACAAAGTTACATCAGCGCAAAATGGACTTGTGTAACTTATATTACACAACCTCAATGACTTTTGTCATTAAAGTCGAAATAAAATCCGTTATTTTTATTTGACTTAAATTTGTAAAAAATTAGAAAATGTACTTAGGAAAAGAGATAGAGTTCATCCTTACTTTAGACCAACTCAAAAACGTAATCCGTAGAAATTTTAATCATGACAATTCCAGAAGAGAAAATACAGCAGAACATTCATGGCAAGTCATTGTTTTTGCACAGATACTTTTTCCCTATGCTCGAAACAAAGAAAAAATAGATTTAGGAAGAGTGATTAAGATGCTTTCTATCCATGATGTGGTAGAAATAGATGCAGGAGATACATTTTTCTATGATGAAAAAGCAAATGAAGGAAAATTTGAGCGTGAACTGGCTTCTGCTGAAAGAATTTTTGGGATTTTGGCAGAACCTATGAAATCAGAATTTATGAACCTTTGGTTAGAATTCGAAGCTGGAGAAACGGAAACCGCCATTTTTGCAAGTGCTGTAGACAGAATGATTCCTTTTGTGATGAATTGTTTTAACAATGGTTTGAGTTGGATAGAAGCAGGAGTAGAGTTCGAGAAGGTGCAAAAAATGCTTCGCCCGAGAATAGAATTGGCTTCAGAAGATATGCTCGATACCTTTGATGTGCTGATTAGAAAGGCTTTTGACGAAGGGAAACTTTTATAGCACTTATTCAATAAATTTCTTTATTTTCGCATCCCGGAGATTAACGATTAATTATTTAAAAATGAATAAAATTCCTAGCGTAGACTTACGCGATTTTCTTTCGGGAGACGAAACAAGAAAACAAAAATTTGTAAACGAAATTGGTAAAGCATACGAAGAAATAGG
>DITA01000024.1:0-21942 GCA_002422665.1 Flavobacteriales bacterium UBA6196 | reverse complement strand
TTTAATAATGCACTACGAGTTAATATTATTATTTATTCATTAAGTTACCTAATTGATTTGAACTTAGAAATATAACTTCGGGCCAATGTTTTTTTATTTTTGTTAAAAGGGATTTTAATTTTATCAGATTTTCACTTCTATTTTTGGGATTTAAATACCCCATATAATTTAGACGATGCGATGAAATAACAGCAGGCTTTCTAAATTTAAAAGCTAAATCAATTCTTTTTAGGCAATCAGACTCCCAATCAAATATTGGATTAATAGTTGGCTCAAAAAATGCATTTCTAATTAAATATCTTTGTCCTAAACTATTTTTTTGTCCTTGGTAATGATATTTTTTGGAATAGGACCAAGAATCCCCCTCTCTTGGTTCAAGCTGATTAATCAACCCCTGAATGTATTTTACTCCATTTTCTTTTAAAACTTTTTCAAGTTGCGAATGCCAAATATAGCAAGGAGCAATAAAACTTTCTGAATCAAAATTCCATATATGCTTAAATAGTTTTAACCCTTCAATAATAGCTTTCTCTTGAAACACTAATTCTTTTAAATTTTTAAAATCAAATGCATCCATGTACTCATTTTGATAGCCATACTTTTGAGCAACTTTTGAACTAAAAATACCTAAATCAAAAGCTACCATTTCGTCTTCTGATTTTCTTTGAAGAGCTTTCATCCAAAGTGTGACATTTAAATGTTCTCTACCATGAAACTGAGGCATAATTAATTTACTATTGATTCCTTCTCTGTATAAATCCATTACTCTATCATGCTCTGGATAATGTTTTAAAGTTTCTGTAAAAGGCTCAAAATGATACTCATTAAAATTAGATTTCTTAATTTTTTCAAAATCAGGATTGGCGACTATATTGTTTGCCGTTAGGACTACTGGGCTACCATCATTTCCTTTAACACTATTCAATACATCAAAAAGCATTTCTAAATCTTGATTGCTTTCCAAAGCATCATACTTATTATATGGGCATTGATCAACTGGATACCCTTTCTTTAATAGTGAGTTAAAAGCTTCTTTTGAGGACATACGAATCGTACCCCAATCGTCAGACTCAATGACTACAATTTTAGTATTTACTCTCTTGCCTAAGAGATTTAGTGCAGATAATTTTAAAGTTTTCAAGACTTAATTTTTGATAAAATAAATGCAAATGGAAACATTAATAAAACTAATAATTTTGAAGCGATGGGCTTTACTTCATTCATTATTTCAAATATATTTTTAGCACAAACAATTCCATAAAACGAAGTTGCAAAATGAAATCTAATCTTTAATAAAACTGCATTTGGCACTTTTGTAATATATCTATTTAGAAACTCTATATAGTAGAGATAAGTTTCTAAAGCAATTCTTTTTCGTCCTCTTTTGGTTAAAGCACTAGAGTTTTCTGATTCAATATAGTATGTTCTTAAAACATCATTCATAAATATTGTTTTGTATTTCATCCCAATATCTGACCACAAAAACGCCTCACCTGTTCTGTAACCTGTTAAGTCAAATTTGTTTTCTCTTAATATTTTGGTCTGAGTAACAACGAATCTTTCTTGAGAACCATAAATGTGCTTTTCAAACATTTCGTGATAACTAGATATTATCAAATCATTCGGAAAAGAAGAACCAATTATATTCCCATGTTGGTCTCTACACCTACACCAAATTCCTGCAATCTCGTCTGAGCCATATTCCTCCCATACTTTATTAAATCTCTCGAGAGTGATTTCATCAAAGGCATCATCATGTCCTGCAAAAATCATCAATTCACCTTGAGCTTCATCAAATGCCGTATTGAAATTATAATAAAGCATTTTGTTTTCTGGATTATTAATTACTCGTATAGGAAAATCAGAAAGTTTTTCATACTTTTTTATCAATTCAGCTGTCCCGTCTGTAGAAGCATCATTAATTATAAGCCATTCAAAATTTCTATATGTCTGATTTTTTACACTCCTGTAAACTCTTTCCAAAAATTTTTCTGAGTTATAGCATGGAGTAAAAATAGTAAAGCGATACTTAAATTTGTTCATTGAAAAAGGCTTTTATATTTTCTGAAATTAATTCTACATGTTCTACCCCCATTCCAGGCCAAACAGGTAAACTTAAGCAAGTTTCTGCCAATTCTTCGGCAATAGGAAAATCTCCTTTTTTTAATCCTAAGCTTTCATATGCTTCTTGTAAATGAGGTGGTATAGGATAATGGATTAATGTTCCTATGCCCTTTTCATTTAAATAAGATTGCAACTCATCTCTTTTTTTAGTGCGGATAACATACAAATGATAAACATGAGTTGCGCCTTCGGCAATCTTTGGCAATATTAATCCTTCGATCTCTTTTAAAGCTTCATCATACCAAGCGCCTATTTCTTGACGTTTTAAAGTCCATTCTTTTAGATATTTCAACTTTACACTCAAAAAAGAGGCTTGCAACTCATCTAGACGCATATTATGACCAATAAATTCATTGTAATATTTTTTTTGTGACCCGTAATTGCGTAAAATTTTAACTTTTTCCGCTAAATTTTCATCATTTGTTGTTACAGCTCCTGCATCTCCAATTGCGCCTAAATTTTTCCCAGGATAAAAACTTGTTCCGTTAATATCGCCCCAAGATCCAGTGATTTTTTCCTTATAAGTGGCTCCCTGCGATTGCGCATTGTCTTCTATAACAAATAAATTATATTTTTTTGCAATATCCATTATTGGTTGCATTTCGCAGGCCTGACCATACAGGTGTACTGGCATTATTGCTTTAGTATTAGGAGTAACTGCTTCTTCAATCTTTGAAAAATCAATATTGTAAGTTTCAATATTAGGTTCCACAAAAACAGGTTTTGCTCCAACATAAGAAACAGCCAAAACTGTAGCAATATATGTATTAGAAGGCACTATCACTTCATCTCCTTTGCCAATACCTAAGGCTTTAAGAGACAAATGCAATGCATCTAAACCGTTGCTTACACCCACACATGCTTTTGTATGATTAAAGCTTGCATATTCTTCTTCAAATTGCTTCACTTTATTTCCTAATACGTACCAATAACTATCATACACTTCCTCAAAAGCCTTTAACATTTCTACTTTAATCTCAGAATGTATGGGTTCGAAATTTAAAAATGGAACTTTATTCATAATTTTAATATTAATTCGTTATTAATTACTTGCCACTTATTACCTTTATTATCTTCATAAAAACCATTCTTATATTCCATTTTTGTACCGTCATCATTTAACCATGCAGAAACTATAGCAGGACTTCCTTTTACTAAGGCTTTTTCAGGTACATTCTTTGTAACTAAAGAACCCGCAGCAATCATTGCATTAGCTCCTATTTCTATTCCTCCTAAAATAATAACTCCTGCTCCTATTGAGGCATTTTCTTTTATGATGGTTTTTTGAAAAGAATCAGGATATTTTTTAGAACGAGGCCTTTTATCGTTAGTAAACGTAACATTTGGGCCAATAAAAACGTTATCTTTTACTGTTATACCATCCCATAAATAAACACCTGATTTTACTGTTACATTATCTCCAAGAACAACATCATTTTCAATGAATGTATGACAATTAATATTGCAATTTTTTCCAATAGTAGCTCCTTTTAGAATTATAGCATACTGCCAAACATTTGTTCCTTCTCCAACTTTATCTGTCTGAACGTCTGATAATGGGTGTATCATTTTTTATAATTTAAAAAGTCTGAGTATTGTCTTATATAATCATCTTCACTGTATTCATGTGAAGCCAAAACCAAACAAATTGATCCAGATGAAAAATTGATTTCAGAAGCCCAAATTCCAGGTGGAATATGCAAGCCTATATAAGGTCTGTTTAGTTGTACTAATCTTTTTGACTTTCCATCATCTAACAATATTTCATAAGCCCCACTTGCAGCTACTAGAAATTGATGACATTCTTTATGAGCATGAGCTCCTCTTGATTCTCCTCCTGGGATATCGTATAAATAAAAAATTCGTTTTATCTGAAAAGGAATCTCAATATTATTATGAATTGGAGTTATATTTCCTGCTCTATTTTCAATTTTAGGTAAATAAATAAGATTACAATCGAAAACAGTGATATTATTTTCCATTTTTTATTGTTTTAAAATTATCAAAATTTCTAATATAATCATCTTCATTATAATCATTATCTGCCAAAATTAAAGCTAGCGAGTTAGTTGAAAAATTTTCCAATTCTCTCCAATACATTTTAGGAACATAAAGTCCATAATAAGAACGATTTAGATGAAATCTTAATTCTTTTTCTCCATCATGTAATACAACGTCAAAACTGCCACTTAACGCAACAATAAATTCTTGCAAATGATAGTATGCATGACCACCTCTTTTTTCTCCTCCTGGAACATCATAAATCCAATAAGTTCTTTTAATTTCAAAAGGTATATTTTTTTCATTCTCAATGAATGAGAGATTTCCTCTAGGATCAAATATTTTCGGTAAATCAATTATTCTTGGTTTATCCATATTATTTTGTATTAATTTAATAAAAATTACTGTTTTATATTGCTCATTTCATGATAAGAACTACATTAATTGGTCTATACATGTCTAGCAGGATTATCATAATTTATTTTGTTTACACTATTTTTATTCTTTGAAAATTAAAAAAACTAAATAATTCTAATTTTAAAACCTATTTAATCGTTTCAAAAACCTTCTCCCATTTTTTATAGGTTTCTTCATAAGAAAATCTTAATACATTTTCGTAGGCATTGAGTGCGAGTTCAGAAGTCTTTTCTGGATTATCCATGAGTTTTTTTGTTTCTGCCGCATATTCATTACAATCAAATGGTTGAACTAATATTCCATTTTCATTATGATAAACGATGTCTGAGGCAGCAGAATAAGAATCAAAAAGCATCGGTACACAGCCATAACTCTGGGCTTCTATCAATACATTCCCGAAACCTTCAAAAGCAGAGGTCATGTGGAAAATTTTCGCTTTTTTATAATAATCATTAGGGTTTACATTACCAAAAAAATGTATTCTATCTAGATTATTTTTTTTGCAAAATTCTTCCATATTTTTTTTCTCAGGACCCTCTCCTAATACCCAAAATTTCCAGTCTGGAGACTGAGCATGTAGTTTTTCCCAAATTTCTAATAGTAAATCTACTCTTTTTTGTCTAATATTAAGACTTCCTACATAAACTACTATATTTTCTTTTGGGAGCGTCTTAATATCTAATTCTGGCCTTTGAAACGGATTTCCTATTCCGTGTATTTTATGTAAGTATTTTTTAAGTTTTGGTACTAAAAATAATAATTCTGGTTTAAATTTTTCTGACAACATCACAAATGCATCTGTATTTTTTACGATAAAACCCAGCTCTACATTTTGTCTAAATATATGATACGCCAAAATTATTTTTCTTGTAATATAGGTATTTAGAAATCCTATTTTCTTTCTTTCAAAAAAATCTTTGAGTGTATTCTTATGATTATCATAAAAATTAAGTGGATTTATTCTTAGGGTATTGATGATTTTGGTATCTCTAGGCTTTACTTTCAATAATAGTTTTGTTAATTCTAAAGAAAATCCCATCTGATTAATGATACAATCTATTTGTTCCTCCTGAAAAATTTTCTTTAATGCTGAGGATTCTTTTTCATTGACTTGAAACAACTTAATTCCCTCATAATCCTTTACAGAGGTTGTATCATTTACGTAAGAAACTATAATTACATTATGCCTCTGGGCTTCAAAAATTTTAGCCAGTTTAGAAGTGGTTCTTTGCACTCCTCCTTCATTGGGCTCAAATTTATGTGTTAATACTAATGCTATATTCATGATTTTATTTAAATTAAAATAATTGGCTTATCCCCTCTCTAATAGAAAAATCGGCATTTCCTAGGAACCACGACACTGGAGGCAATACTAATGTAAAGAAACTTAACATTTGGATGAGATAAGACATTTGGAAAAGTACCATGGGAATGGAAGAAATCAAAAAAATAACCAAAAGGCGATGGACTAAGCTCGTTTTTTTAACGTTTAATCCGTAATTCTTTATGGTGAGTAAAAACTGAATGGCTGCAGCTAAAATATAGACCGTTGCAATAGTACTTACACGACCAGATAAAGAAGGGGAAAAAGTAACCATGTTGGAAAAAGACATTAATCCTAAACCTGAAGCCATTAAAAAAATAAATTTTTTATCCGCTTTTTTATGATTATAAAAAAAAAGTAACAATAAAGACAAGCCTATCACACAGTAAGATTTAAAGAAGGCTTCCCCATATTTTACATAAAAATTTTGTGCAACCTTACCTTGGTTTTCGTACCTCTCTGCAAATCTTTCTGCATCTTCATCAGAGGCAATTACATTTGCGCTTTGTTGGTTTTCTACCAATTCTGTTTTTGGAAGAAGATTTTCTATATTGGCAAAATTAAGAGACATCCCAAAAGATGCAAAAAATAAACCTGTCATGACAAAAGTTCTATTCCTTAATATATAAGAAACTAAAAAAGGAATTAAAATAATAACATAAGAAAAGTGTACAATGATGGAAAAAAAGATTACCGCTAAAAATTTTTTCTTCTTCGTTATGGCATAACTGTAGGTACCATAAAAGAAGACCCACATTCCTGTCCACATTCTAATAGAATTAAGCGCTCCTAAACTTCTAAAGAAAATAAACAATAGTATAAATGCAACTAAAACTGCACTTTTCTCTGTATCTATATTATTTTTTAAGACCAATAAAATAGATTTTGTGAAAAAATAGCCTAGAATTAATCCAGCAAAGACATGAATAAGCTCTGGCACTCCAAAAATAGAAGTTGCTAAAAAAGAGAGACAATGAAGATAAATATCTTTAGTTCCTGTATGAGATCCATTCAATGTAATTAAATCATAAAATTGATTTAAAAACATATTAAATGACATGTCCGAATAATTTAATATTGCATTGGACAAATGTGCCTCTCCATCTGAGCCTGGTCTATATACATAAACACTCCCTGCTAATCCAAAGAATACAATTCCAAAAAGAAGTAATGTTTTCTCATCTCTATTTCTGAGTAATTGTACTACTCCCATTATAGGAGAGAACAACATCAATAACAATAAATAACCATTATAAGAATTTTTTATTTGCTTTGCTTGTTTCATCTTTTTGACTATTTATTAGGCAATAGCTTTATTAGTTTCTCTCTTACTTCAAAATAATCAATAGCCAATTGGAAACGTTCTAATAAAACATCTGTTTTTGGTCTGTCTTTTGGTTTTGTTTGATCATTTTGTGGTATGGGAATACCTAAATTGTAATCTTCTGGCATTCCCAAACAGATTTGATTGGTATTATTCGCTAATGCAGCTGCCCAAAACCATATATCAGAGCCTCTTCCTGGCACTATTCTGCGTACTTCATCTTCGTTAAAAGCCTTTTCATGTAAACTTCTGGCAGGATAATAAATTCCGCCCCATCCAATTAAATATACTTGCGATGAAGGGGTCTTCTTATTGGCTGCATTCTTTTCTCGGAAGTACATGTGCAACTGATTCTCTTTTTTCACCATTGCTTTTCCTACATATCCTACTATTGTTTTAGGATTTTCTGTTCTGTTATTGAGTAACCCTTGTACCAAACTTTTATGGTAAATGATATCATCATCCAGTGTAATTACTCCTAAATCAGGATATTTTTGCATTACTGGGAGTAATTTTTTTACTGCAAAAGAGTTATTCTTTACCCAAACAATTTCTAGTCCTCTGTGGATTAATTTATTGAGATATTTTGGCAGATGAAGTTCTGGCCATTCTTCCTCTGTGAGCACTACAATCCATTTTTGAGGCAACTGCGTTTGCTGGTTAAGCGCTTCTAAAACAGCAGGCAATAAATGAGCTCTTTTAGGATAAGTTGCTATAGAAACTACAAAATCCGCTTGGGGGTCTGTATTTAATTTGGTTTGATTTATTTTGGCTAAGAAATCCCACTTTTTGTAAATAAAGAGATTTCTTAACTCTACAAGTTTTTTAATTAATTGCTTCATCATTTATTTTTCTTTTTCAAACTAAAACTTAAACCATTTTTTTCACTTCGTCCCAGTAAAATTTCATCTTTTCGAATGGGTTACTCGGTTTATCTTTTATATCTTCGAAAAATGACCATGATTGCTGTCCAAAAATAGAAGCGTAAAAGAGTAAAGATGAGACAACACCTATTACTTGTAAATTCTTTGCCTGAATAAATAACCATTCTGCAATAATAGTATCTGGCATGACTTCTACTTTTATATTATTTTTCTTCAAAATATCTATTAAGTAAGAATTTGATGCTTTACTTTTAGGTCTTAGTTTTACCAAAATTTTTGTTATGCCTTTTTGTTTTAAATGAGCAATTGTTTTAAGAATTGCAGTTTCATAATTTTCCTCTGCCACTTTATATACTCTAGGGAAAGATTCTTCAATCCATATCACTTCATCATTAATCTGCGTATAATAATCTTCATTACTCCATATTGTAGGATCAATTTCATGAGGATTTAATATTATTTTTTTTTCTCTTTCTATTCCTGGAAATCCGTGTTCCGAAAAAGTATAGAATTTTACCTCATTTATCCCTGCATAAGATTGTGGATTAAAAGGAAGGCTTAACACTCTAATATTTACCCCTCTCATCACACGAAAAAGAGAAATTGCCTGTTGTTTATTATTTTTATTCCTAAAAGCTACTTGATTCGCTCCATTGGTTATAAAAAGTAAATTATCTGGCACTACATAACTTGCTGTTCCTTCTTCAATGAAATTAAATTTTACACAGTTAGGATGGGTGATCAATAATCTTTGGTAAGCATGCATTAAATCAATATAAGCTATGAATTGCTGACCATGGGTTAATTCCTTGATGTATTGATCGTAAGCTTTTACTAAATTAAAATTTTTAATTTTTCGCCAGATTCCTTTTTCTTGTTGCTGATAAGAGTCTACTATTGTGCCTATTTTAAAAGGAACTTTATATCCATCATTAATTATAATTACATCTTCATGAGCTAACTTTTCTTGAAATATTACTGCACATGCAGAAAAAAAAGTAATCGGGGAATGAATGGTAAAGATATGCTTCATGATTATTTTTTAAAATCCTGTAAAATAATTTCGGCTATTTTCCAATCCAAAAGTGTATCAATATCGTGAGATGATGTTTCATCCATTTCAAATTTACAAACTTTAGTAAACTGGCTTATCGTTTTTTCTTTTAATGCTTTCACATTGATGATGTAAATGGCACCATTGTATTCCCAAACTTTCGGACAATCTTGTCTTCTCGTAAAATTAGCTTCTTTAGTCTTTTTTAAGTAGCCATTACGATCTTCCTCAAAAAGAATATAATAGGGATTAGCCTTTGTTTCCTTTACACTCACCACCATGTCTATTGATTCATGGTATAATTTTAGTGCCTCTTTAATATGCGCACTCGTTCTAAACGGTGAGGTAGGTTGTAAAAGAATGAGTGTATCTGGAAAATACCCTTTAGATTCATAGTACGAAATAGCATGAAGCAATACCTCGTAAGTACCCGCCGTGTCTGATGCTAATTCATTAGGTCGCAAAAATGGAACTTTCAACCCTAATTGCTCTACTACAGATTTAATTTCGAAATCGTCAGTAGATACACAAATGAATTCGTCATCAAAAACACCTTTTGCTGCATCTATCGTATACTGTATTAAAGGCTTATCTCCTAATACTTTTATGTTTTTTCTAGGAACTCCTTTAGAGCCTCCCCTTGCAGGAATTACAATTAGTGACTTCATTTAGAATTTCAGTTGCTTAATATCATGTTGTGCTTTCTCATAATCCTCATGCTTACCAATGTCTAACCAATACCCTACCAATGGATAAGCTACTACTTTTTTACCTTCCTGAATCAACTTTTCCATTAAATCTGTAGCATTGAAAGTTTCATTTTTAGGCACTTTATGGATTACTTCTTTCTTCATTAAATAAATTCCTGCATTAGAATAATGGGTATAAGTAGGTTTTTCTTTAAAGCCCGTAACTGTTTTATCTTTAGTTTCCATTACGGCATAAGGTACATTTACTTGATAAGGGATACAAGCTACTGCTAAATCTGCTTCGTGCTCTTCAAAAAACAAAAATAAATCTTCAAAATCAATGTTGGTCAACAAATCAGAATTCATCATTAGCACATGGTCATGAATAAAATCATCTATTAATGCTAATGCACCAGCCGTTCCCAAAGCATTTTCTTCCCAAACATAATTGATACGCAAAGCTTTTTCGCTACCATCTTTAAAATAATCAACAAGCTGATTTCCTAGATAACGAACAGAAATCCAAATATCATCTATGCCATAGGTGTTCAAACGATCTATATTATGCTCAATAATAGGCTTATCTCCCACTTTTAATAATGGTTTAGGAGTATGATCTGTAAAAGGTTTTAACCGTTCTCCTCTCCCTCCTGCCATGATTAATGCATCTACTGGAAGATACGATTTTTGATGCCTAAAATTAACTACATTGATAATTTTCATCTGTGCATCTACCACTGGAAATATGGTAAAAAACTTCTCTCGTAATGCAATAATCTCCTTTAAATTATATTTTCCTTGTTGAATGAACTTAGGATTAGGCTGAATGAATTTGGATAAATGATCTTCAAACCCTAATCCTTTGATAAATCCTCTTCTTAAATCACCGTCTGTTAAAGAACCTAACAACTTATTTTCATCATCTACCAGAAAAATGATAGCATCTGATGCCAATTGATCTAATAGTTCAAGTGCTTGACGAATAGAAGTGTCTATATGTGCTAGATGTTTTTTGAAATTTACCATATGCGATTATCTATAGAACTGTAATATATTTTTTCTTTTTTCATATTCATTATTTCCATACAAACCTATCCAATCATTTATAAGTTGATTATAAATACTGTTGTTAAATATTCTCTTCCCTATAAAAAACTCCTTTTTCTCTTTAGAAAAATTACTCTTAAACTTAAATAAAAAATCATCTTTTTCATTAGTTAATCCTCCTCCAAAATTTAATATAAACGCTCCTTTCTCCTTTAATAATTCTGCTGTTTTTGCAAGTAAAAAATTAGTTGCTGGAATTTTTGGGTAATTTACATTTCTTGCTGAAAGATAATAAGTCCCAATACCACCTGAAATAAAGAATAATGAATAACTATAAACGACATTTTCTTTCTCAACTTTTACTAAGAAAATCTTTTCTCCTAAGTCAGCATATAAACGATTAATTAACTCTTTATCAAAATAATAAAAATCGCTTGCTCCTACATTTTTCATTGTTGAATAATACATTTCCGTAAAACCTAAAAGATCTTCTTTTTCTTTAGTAACAAAAAAATTATATTTTTCCTTTTCAAGTTTACGAACTAAATTTCTATTTGTACTCGAAAATTCTTTGGTCCAAATTGTATCCCAATCTAAAGTTGTATTTAATGTTACAACCGTTCTATTTTGTATATTTTGAATCTGCTTTGTAAATTTTTGTTGTTCGTTATATAAGTAGTGGTAACGAACAAATTCAGTAACACAGTAATTTTTTATATAGTCGATAAATGCAATTTCTGCTTCTTGAAAAATTGACTCTGATGTACAATAAGGACCACAATAACCATAAGGAGAAGAAAGATCGAAGTATTCTTTGAACTTTTCTTGTTCAAAAGGTAATTTTATATATGGATATATAAATATTTCATTTTGTTCAATATATACAAATATTTCAAATTCTCCCCCTTGAATTTTGGCATCATTACTCAAAAAACTTGGGTAATAATAAATATCCAATTCTAACTTAAAATCATGCAGTAATTTTAGATAATCTAACTGTGTAGATTCATTAAATATTTGAAACTTAATACCCATCAAAATGTACTTTTTTTCAAGAACAAACTTTCTTTCTCAACTGATTTAAAACATTTAATAATCTCATCAGCACATCTTCCATTTCCATATAAGTTTTCAGATTTCTCAATCAGATTTCTAAAATTTACATCTTGTGTTTTCTTTGCCGCAGCTACAATTTCATCTATATTAAGTCCAACATCAATAGTATTGACATTACGTTCACGTCCCTCTTGTCGTGTGCCAATATTAACGACTGGCAATAAAAATGATTGCGCTTCAATGATTCCACTCGATGAATTTCCAAGCATGAAATCTGCATATTTTAAGATTGAATAATATCTTTTCTGGCCTAAACTGGTAACAAATTTTATTTGATCAGATTCGCTTGATAATTGTTTCAATGTTTCATTAATTTCATTTCCACCCAAATCAAAATTAGAAGCAGTAACTAAAAATTGATGAGAAGGAAACTCTTTTAGCAAACGTGTAAATAAATCGGTTACATATTCTTCATTAATTACATTTGAAATTGTTTCTGGATGAAGTGTTGCAATAACTGTAGGTTTTGATACATCTAAATTCAAATCTAAATACAACTCTTTTTTATCTATTAAATCAATCGATAAAATACAATCGATACCTGGTTCTCCTACATTAAAAACTCTCCATTCTTCCTCTCCCATTTTCAAGAGATTATTTTTACTTGTTTCCGTTCCCGCAAAGTGTAAATGTGAAATCTTAGAAACTGCATGTCGGATTTGATTGTCAATTGCCCCTTCTGTAACATCACCGCCAGACAAATGAGCTACCGGAACTCCTAAAACAAGTGCAGCTGAAACAACAGGTAACAACTCAAATCTATCTCCAACTACAATTAAAACATCTGGTTTATTTACAGCCAAATATTCCCCTATTTGTAGTTGTAATTTAGACATAGCTCTTGTTAATGCCCTAGAATCATTTTCATACTCCAAAAATGGTAATTTGCAATCAATTTCAAAACCATCTTTAATAATTTCATCAATTGTATTTCCATGTTCTTCTAATAAATGTGCACCTCCAACTAGTAACTTCAAATTAAAATTAGGATCATTCTGAACTTTTTTCAAAAATGGAATCATAACTCCATATTCAGATCGAATTGAAGTAAAAAATGCTATATCTTTAATTTTACTCAAAACTTAAATCTGTTAAATTTAATGCAGCTCCTTCTTTGATTGCTTTAGAAGTTTTCTTGCCAATTACTAAATCATAATCATTTGCACTTAATTGAGTTACTGGTCTTTTCATGATTAAACAATCATCTGTAATTATTTCACCTACTGCAATATCTTTTGTCAAATAAATTCCTTTTTGAACTACTTTCTTCGTCTCAATCTCCGAAGAATGAAGTTGTTTTGTCCCTGAGCCAGCAATCGCTCTTTCAACATTTCTAATTTGATCTACCAATGTCTTTAATTCAGTTGGATCTAAAGATGCTTTGTGATCCGGACCAGGTAAACTTTTGTCAATAGTATAATGTTTTTCGATTACTTTTGCTCCTAAAGCAACTGCTGCAACCGAAACCTCAACTCCTTCTGTATGATCTGAATACCCTACTTCAGCATTAAAAACTGTTGCCAACGTATTCATAGCCTTCAAATTAATAGAATCTAATGGAGCAGGATAATTCGACGTACAATGTAAAATTGTAACTGAAGGCGCTCCAGATTCAATCAAAGTATAATAGGCTTTTTCAACTTCACCTATACTTGACATTCCTGTTGAAAGTATTATTGGTTTCTTTTTTTGGCCAAATTTTCTTAAAAATGGAATATTTGTAACCTCTCCAGAACCAATCTTTAAAATTGGCAAATCTAATTCATCAGCTAAAAAATCAAGACTTTTATAATCATCTGGTGTAGATAAAAACTGAACTCCTTTAGACTCCGAATAACGTTTTAATTCTTTAAAATCGTTAAATGATAATTCTAAATTTTTAAGCATTTCAAACTGAGAAGTATCTACTCCATCATTTTGAATTTGATATTCTGCTTTTACTGCTGACCGATCAACTATATCTTCTGTAATCCAAGTTTGAAATTTCACATAATCAACTTTAGCTTCAGATGCAATATCTATTAAGTTTTTGGCTAATTTGATATCTCCATTATGATTTACACCTGCTTCTGCAATAATTAAAACCTTACTCATTATTCTAAAATTCTTACACTACTTGGTATATTTACAATTCTTTCTTCTAAATACTCCGCATTTTTTTGTGCATCTCTGTAACAGTGTTGATACATAGACAAACGATACATCAGTTGCCAAATGGGTCTAGTCATTACTTTATTTTCATTAGACAACTTCAAAAATGCATTGCGTTCTTTACTATTCTCTAATTCTAAACACATGAGCCAATAATTGGCTTTTGTATGTTCTAATTCCTTTCTAAATTTCATTCCTTGCCCTTCAAAAAAAGTGGCATATTCTGTTGCTAATGTTCTTTTATTGGCTAAGAACATTTCTAATTGTTCCAATTGAGCACAAATTAAAGCTGCATTCAAATTAGGCATTCTAAAATTATATCCTACCTGATCATGTACATATTCGTATGGATGGGGTACTTTAGCCGTTGTTGTCAAGTGTTTTCCTAGTTGCCCTAATTCTTCGTCTTGCGTAACAATCATACCACCACCACCACAAGTAACTATTTTGTTTCCATTAAATGAAAACACCCCTAATTTACCGAATGAACCGGTGTGCTTTCCTTTGTAATAACTTCCTAAAGATTCTGCTGCGTCTTCAACGATTGGGATATTCCACTCCTCACAAACGCGAAGTAACTCCTCCAGATGTACAGGAAAACCAAAAGTATGCATGGGAACGCAAGCCGCTATTCTCTTACCTGTTTTTTTATTATAAGTTCCATTTTCTCTTTTTTCCCCGAATTTCTGTAAAAATTCTTCTACTGCCTTAGGAGATAACCCCATTGTATCAAGGTCTACATCAATAAATATAGGTTCTGCACCCGTATAATGAATGGCGTTTGCAGTGGCTACAAAAGTTAGGGCTTGAGTAATCACTTCATCGCCTCTTTGTACTCCTGCTAATTGTAATGCTATTTGCAAACCTGAGGTTCCATTTACTACGGCTACTGCTTTTTGTGTTTGACTTATTTGAGCCATTACTTGTTCTGCTTGATCTACATAAGCACCTACTGATGAAACAAAAGTAGAATCTAATGTATCTAAAACATATTTTTTCTCGTTTCCTGAAAACACAGGAGCGTGCAAGGGAATAAACTCGTTGGTGGCAAATTTTTCTCGAATGAAATCTATACTGTTTTGAAAGTAACTCACTTTATTTTTTTTGTTTATTTGTCGAGATGTTGAGTCGTTAATTCGAATCTACAACATACCTATCGGCAAAATGGTTAATTATAAATTTAAAGAATTTCTCAGTGCATTTAATTTATTAGTCACTTTTTCAATCTCTTGTCTCACTTCAACTAATTTAGGTTTACTTACATACCCCAATTCATAAGAAATAAGGAGTTGACTTAAAACTTCTATCATACTGCTGTAAGCCATTGTGTAAAAATGAGCCTGATCTTTTTTTGTACTTCTTGAAGATCCCTCAGCAATATTAGATGAAACAGAAATAATGGCTCGTCTAATTTGATTGACTAGACCAAATTTTTCTGTATTGGGCAATGAATCAGTCATTTGATAAACTAAAACAGCTAGATTTTTAGCATCGTGCCATACTTCAAGTTTTTCAAAACCATATATTCTCATTCTAAATATCTATTAAGGCTTTAAGACGACTAAACAAATCGACGCATCCACAATCCATTACATTTTAGCATCTAAATATTTACCTGTTTCTTTATGATTAAAATCTGGAATCATTTGATGAAATAAATCTACTATTTCTGATTTTTCCCATTTTTGTTCCGCCATCATTTGACTTATCTTCTGTAAAAAATGATCTAAATTCTCATCTTCATAAGAAAGACTGCTTTTTACAATTCCTAAGTTTTGGAAACGAGACATATCCAATACCTCTCCATCCATGAAAAACTCTTCAAAGTCTTTCTCCCCCGTTGTATCACTATTTGTAAAATAACAAGGCCATTTCCCTTCTTGTGGAAGGGTTTTAATTAATGTTCTTGCTTCTTCTTCACTACTGCATTCATGTGCTTCGAAACCTAACTCTTTCAAATATTTTACTGCAATTTCCGCAAAGGTAATGAGGTGTAATTCTTCACTTAATTTTGGAAAAAAGATATCTTTATTTTCCCCCAACAAACAAGACATTAAGCATAATTCCCCAGACTCTTGAGGGGTTACAAAATATCTTTTAATATCATTGGGTGCCACTATGGGCTGTCTTTTTTGAATTCTTTGATTGAATCCATGCAATAAGGAACCATCAGAAAAAGCAACATTGGCAAAACGAGCGGTTGAAATTGGCATGGTTTTACTTTCTCTCATTAAAAACAATTCCATGATTCGCTTAGAAGCTCCCATCATGTTGACAGGATTTGCCGCTTTATCTGTTGAAACACAAAAATATTTTTTTACGCCTTTATCTTTAGCTTGTTGAATGGTTTTTAAAGTGTTCAAGATATTTACTTCAATCATTCTCATTAATGTAAATGGATCTTTTTCACTTCGAACGTGCTTCAAAGCCGATAAATTCAATACATAATCATAAGCACCATCAGCTTTGATGAAGGCATCATAAATAGGTGAAGCAATATCTAAAGCAAAGGTTCTAAAATCACCATCAATATAACCTAGAGAACTTCTGATATCACGCACCAACTCAACCAAATTATTTTCACTGATATCTACCACATGCAGTTTTTTCGGATTGCGCTTAAATATTTCTTTCGTAACTGCTTGTCCTATAGAACCAGCACCTCCAATCACTAGAAATCTATTATTTTGAACTAAATTTTTTAACTCATTATCAAAAGTGGCAATGTCGTTTGTGAGTAATGGTTTTACTCTCCCAATTAAATTTAATACATTCATTTTTTAAGAAAATTGTGTGGTTGATAAAGTGTTATACTTTTTGGTAGCTTACCATTCTTTTAAAGTTTTCTGACCGTGCTAAGAGTTCTTCATACGTACCCGCATCTACTATATTTCCTTTGTCTAGAACAAAAATACGGTCTACATTTTTTATGGTTGCCAAACGGTGGGCAATGGTAATCATGGTGTATTTCCCTTTTAACTGTTCTATATTCTGCTGGATAATATTTTCTGTTTCTGAATCCAATGCTGAAGTCGCTTCATCTAAAAATAATAAATCTACCTCTTTAAATAACTCTCTGGCAATGGTAATTCTTTGTTTTTGTCCACCACTGAGACTTACTCCATTACTTCCGACCTGCATGTTTTCTTTTTCTGGACACTTTTCAATTAACTGCGATAAATTCGCATGTTCAATTGCGGTTTGGAATTTTCTAATATTTTGTTCCGTTTTTGGACTCCATAAAGTTACATTGTTGTATATGGAATCATCAAAAATAACTGGTTCTTGGGTAATATATCCTATTCTCTGCTGATAGGTAGCTATATTAATTGTCTTGGCATCTGTTCTATCTATAAATAAATTACCATGCGTAGGAGCCAATAAACCACTAATTACATTCAATAGCGTGGTTTTTCCAGAACCACTTTCCCCTACAAATGCTACGGATTCATTTTTTTTAATTGTCAAAGAAATATTATGCAAAATAGAAACTTCATTATACCCAAAAGAGACATTCTTCAGCTCTATTCCAGTTCTAATAGGTTCTAATTTTTTAGTTCCAGTTTTAGTGGCGCCTTTTCTAAGATTTTGTACAAAAGTTACGCTGTTCTCAATAGAGCCCATTTTGCCCAAGAATTGATTATACGAATTTTGAAAAGTATTCATCGCAGTCAATCCTCTGTAAAAAAATAATAAACTTAAGACAATGGATGAAAAATTGCCTTTCAAAACCATCACTTGGATATAAATTACCACTAAAACAATCCCAATAGTAATGGGTTCTTTTGCCCCAAGCATTATGCTGCTCAAAACTCCCATTTTCTTATTGGTTCTTTCAATTTCTTCGACTTTATTTTTTAGAAACTGATGGTACAAAGGCATTGTAGCTGTTGCTTTGAGGTATTTAAAAAACACCACTGCTTGAATGATGTACCCTTGAAAAGCATTATTCCCTTTTACGAGCTCTTTAGATAAAATTTTAGTTTTTCTGTAAAGGCTTGTGAATATAAAATTAGAAAGCATTGCTCCAACCACAATTAATAAAGCAAATTCAGGACTGGACAATACCGCTAAAACCACGTACGTTCCTAGCATCATGAACTGCTGAATCATATCTGTATAGTTTACAAATGATTGCATCAATCTTTCTACTTCTCCTGTTAACGCATTCTGTATGACTCCAGCGTCTGATTTTACATATCCTTCATAACTAAAATCAGATAATGCATCTATACATTGGAGTCTTGTCTTCGCCGTGAAATATTGCTGGTAAACCACTCTTAGATATCTTACTAAAAACATAGCAAATCCTTTTAAAACAAAGAAGATGAACATTAACAGTAAAACTCTTACCAAGTTTAAGGAAATCCCCATCTGGTCAAAAATTCTCAGTAAATAAGAAAAATTACCATGACCTTCCGTTGATACAACTGCTTTAGGGTCTGCAAAAAGTTCTATTAAGGGCAAAAACATCGCTAAACCTAAACCATCTAATAATCCTACTAAAACACTCACTAATATTAAAATGAAAAGTCTATACTTGAGTGTTTGGTAAAAGAAAAGAAAATTGGGTAATACCTTTTTTATAATTGTTTTCAACATTATGTTTTTTTATATGATACTTTTTTCATCAAAAAGCATTTACTTTTATTTAACTTCTGATTTTTATGCTAAAGTTTAGCATCACTGCCCTGTAAAATCCCTTTCACATCATACACCACTGCATTTTCTCTTTTTAGCAATTCTAAATCTAAGTTTAAGAATTCTTTGTGTGCCACTCCTAGGACAATAGCATCATATTTAGTACCTTCAATGAGCTCCGGATGACAAGGAAGGTTATATTCGTGTTTTACTTCTGCAGGATTTGCCCATGGATCAAAAATAGTTACTTGAATGCCGTAATCTTCTAATGCTTTTACCACATCTACTATTTTGGTATTTCTTACATCTGGACAATTTTCTTTGAAAGTAATTCCCAATAATAATAATTGAGCTCCTTTTACGGTAATCCCTTTTTTAATCATTAGTTTTACTACTTGAGCAGCTACATATTCTCCCATAGAATCATTCAGTCTTCTTCCTGCCAAAATAATTTCTGGATGGTAACCATGCTCTTGTGCTTTTTGGGCTAAGTAATAAGGATCTACCCCAATACAATGTCCGCCAACCAAACCTGGTCTAAAAGGTAAAAAGTTCCATTTTGTCCCCGCCGCTTCCAAAACAGCGTGAGTGTCTATATCTAAAATATTAAAAATTTTAGCCAACTCATTTACAAAAGCAATGTTAATATCTCGTTGTGAGTTTTCAATCACTTTCGCTGCTTCCGCTACCTTAATAGTTGGCGCCAAATGCGTGCCTGCTGTAATTACTGTTTTATATAATTCATTTACTTTTACGCCTATTTCTGGAGTAGAACCAGAGGTCACTTTAAGGATTTTTTCTACTGTATGCTCTTTATCACCTGGATTAATGCGCTCTGGAGAATAACCTGCAAAAAAATCTACATTAAATTTCAATCCCGATACTTTTTCCAAAACAGGAATACATTCTTCCTCAGTCGCTCCAGGATATACTGTAGATTCATAAATTACCACATCTCCTTTTTTCAGGACTTTTCCTACTGTTTCTGAGGCTTTGTACAAAGGGGTTAAATCTGGTTTATTGTGTTTATCTACAGGAGTAGGCACCGTTACGATATAATAATTGGCTTCTCTAATTTCTTCCAGATGAGCCGTACAAAATAAACCGCTTGTGTGACCTTTGAAAGGATTAGAATCTACTAATACTTGTTTTAATAGAGCATCTTCTACTTCTAGGGTTACATCTCTACCTTCATTTAATTCTTCTATTCGCTTTTGGTTAATATCAAAACCTACTACTGGAAATTTGGTTGCAAATAATCTTGCTAAAGGAAGCCCAACATAGCCTAGTCCGATGATGGCAATCTTGTTCATTTGTATTTTATTTGTTGTTAATCTTGTTTGAATTTAGAATGTTTTAAGAGGATTTTCTTTACTCCTTTTTTATGGCTTCGCCCTGTGAGTCCCATTTAAAATGAGTTCACCTCGGTATGAGTAATTTTCAACAGCTATTTTTCAGAACATTGGAAAAAACCAGTCTCCTCTTATTTATTTTCAAAAACCAACAGTCCATCTCCTACATATTCTGTAGTACTATAAACGATGACTTCTTTTTTTATTTCTTTTTTAATCCTTTGTATTATATTTTCAATATAGTTTTGGTTCAAGGCAGGGCCTTCTATAATCACCTCGATTACTCCCGAATCTATTCCTTTAGCATAATCTCCCACTAAAAAAATACGAGAAACATCTCCCATTCTTTCGAGAATTTGACTAATAATAAAATCTACACCGACGTATTTTTGGATTAATTGCTGTAAAGTAGTAAACAAAGGATGGTCTGTATTGGCATGATACATCACCTTTTTATCTGTATCTTCTCTGATAATAAAGCCTGCTTCACTCAGATTGTTTAATTCTTTTCTGATCGCGTTTGTATTCTCATTCATCTCCTGAGCAAGACCTCTCAGGTAGCCTGTATTAGCAGCATTGATAAAGAACTTTACCAATAGTCGCAATCGTGTTTTTGATGTTATAATACTGTCTAACATATTATCGAATGAACAACAAAAGTACTCAAATGTTTTTAAACAACAAAAAATTTTGAAGAAAAGATGTGATGATGTGAGATGTGAGATTCGAGATTCGAGATTCGAGATTCGAGATTCGAGGATGTGAGGATGTGAGGATGTGAATCGTGAATTTGTGAATTTGTGAAGTCATAAAGTTGATGATGAGTTAGAAATATTTCCCCCCTTGTCATCCTGAGCGGAGTCGAAGGAAGGGAGGGGAAAGAAAAATTTCAGTATTCTTTAGTTGTGGAGTTGTTGATGCGAGTTGCGAGATAGCGATTAGAGTCATTAAAAATAAAATAGGTATTCCCCAACCCTGAAGGGAGCCTATTTTATTTCTTTGTTAGAAATTTTTTCACCCTGTCATCCTGAGCGGAGTCGAAGGAAGGGAGGGGAAAGAAAAATTTCAGTATTCTTTAGTTGTGGAGTTGTTGACGCGAGATGTGAGAGCAGAGAGTTGAGATATCTTCATAAAAAAAGGGCCATAAAGCCCATTTTTATTTTAAATTTTCCCAGTACCAATCTACTGCCTCTTTTAAACCTTCCCCAATAGTATGCGTCGGTTGATACCCTAATAACTCTTTCGCTTTTTCTACCGAAGCCAAAGAATGTGGAATATCTCCTTGTCTATTTGGACCATGAACAACCTCTACCTCAGCGATTTCAGCATCATATTTACTTAAGTATTCTTTTAAATATTTCACTAAATCATTCAAAGTAGTTCTATCTCCTACTGCTGTATTATACACTGTATTTACCGCTTTAGGATTGGTGGTTAACATAGCTCGTTCGTTCATCTGTACCACATTATCTACATACGTGAAGTCTCTAGAATAATCTCCCGCTCCATTGATTACTGGAGATTCTTTTTTCATTAATTGTTTTACAAATAATGGAATAACCGCAGCATAGGCACCATTAGGATCTTGTCTTCTTCCAAATACATTAAAGTACCTCAAACCGATGGTTTCAATGCCGTATGTTTTGCTAAAAATTTCTGCATATAGCTCATTTACATATTTCGTAATGGCATACGGTGAAAGTGGCTTTCCTATTTTATCTTCTACTTTTGGTAAACTTTCAGAATCTCCGTAGGTAGAAGAACTCGCTGCATAGATAAATCTTTTTACTCCTGCATCTCTAGCCGCCACTAACATAT
>DITA01000012.1:0-6826 GCA_002422665.1 Flavobacteriales bacterium UBA6196 | reverse complement strand
TCGCAAACTGACCAAGAGCCATTAAAATACCTCCAATTTCTATACTTCTTCTGTTTCCTAAAAATCTATCAGAAAGATAACCTCCCAAAAGTGGTGTTAAGTATACCAAACCTGTATAACTTCCGTAGATATTAGAAGCGTCAGAATCTGGCATAAAAAGCATTTTCGTCATGTATAAGATAAAAATTGCTCTCATACCGTAGTAAGAGAAACGTTCCCACATTTCAGTCATGAATAAAAGGTATAGTCCTTTAGGATGTCCTTTTTGTTGTACTGTATCCATATTTTTATTGTTAATTTTTTGTTAAGACTAGCAAATATAGTTTTTTTTTGGTTTAGTCAATAAAAAAGTCAGCACTAAAAGTACTGACTTATATCTTCTTAATTAATGACCTTGGTCTTTCATAATTTTATTCAAACGCTTTAGCATAGATGCTCCTAGTAAAGTCGCAAAAATGAGTAATGCAAAATTAACCAAGAAATAATTCATCTTATTATCATAGCTGTACCAAGTACTTGCCAAAATTCCGGAAAGTTTGTTTCCTACTGAATTCGCTAGGAAGAAACCACCCATCATTAAAGCGGTAATTCTCGCTGGCGAAAGTTTTGACACAAAAGAAAGTCCCATCGGTGATAGACATAATTCCCCAACTGTAATCACTCCATAACTTGCAACTAACCACCACGGTGAAACTTTTACGGCTCCATTGTCACCAGCATAAACCGCTAAAACCATCACCAAACAAGAGAGCGCCGAGATAAATAATCCCAAAACAATTTTAGTAGGAGTTAAAGGTTCTTTTCCTTTTCGTCTGAGCATGGCCCAGAATGCTACAATTACTGGCGTTAACGCAATTACCCAAAATGGATTAATGGATTGGAATAATTCTGTATTGTATAGAAACACTTTTTGGGAAGGATTTTGCTCTAATTGTGCTTTTTGTTCAGGTTTAATATTTCTGAAATAAATATCTTTTCCTTGCGTTTTTAGAGTTTTTCCTTCTTCATCTTTTTGGGTTTGATATTGGTCATCATACACCGAAACTTCCTTGTCTTTAAAATCTTTTCCGTCAACCATATAAATGTCTTCAAGAGGTTTCTCTACACTTGCAGGAACACTTCTATCGGTATAATAATTTGCCCAACGTGTTAAAGCCGTTCCGTTTTGCTTGAAAACCGCCCAGAAAAACATCGAAATTAAAAAGATAGACAATAATGCTCCAATCGCAGGTTTTTCTTTCTGATTCGCTTTGAAATAAAGAGAAACATAAAAATAAATAACAGGAATACAGGCAAAAATAAACGCATCTGTACTATCACTTCCGAAGATTTCTCCTGGTAAGAACCAACCGATTGCTCCCGCGATAATTGCAGGTAAGAATACTTTAACCAAAATTTCAGAAAGTTTGGTATCTCCTTCTTGTACTGGCTTCATTTCTGCAGCCTGTCTGTAATGTTTCATTCCTACTGTGAAAACTACTAAACCTACCAACATCCCGATTCCAGCGGTGATAAATGCTTCTCCCCAACCGAATTTATTACGCATAAACGCAGCAATAATGTTACAAATGAAAGCACCGATATTAATTCCCATGTAGAAAATGTTATAACCAGAATCTTTATTGGCTTTGTATTTTTCGTCTGAATAAAGATTTCCTAAAAGTGTAGAAATCGTAGGCTTAAAGAAACCATTCCCCACAATAATTAATCCTAAAGAAGTATAAAAAAGTGGTAATTCTTTGAAAACGCCCATCCCAATGTAACCTGCAGCCATCAAAATACCACCGATATAAATAGATTTCACGTATCCTAGAACTCTATCTGCCAAGAAACCACCGATAAATGGAGTAAGATAAGTAAGAGCAATATAAGTCCCGAAGATATCATCTGCCATTTTATCAGGAAGACCTAATCCTCCTCTCATTCCTTCTGGCTCAATAAGATATAATACAAAAATTCCTAAAATTAAATAATACCCGAATCTTTCCCACATTTCTGTGAAAAACAAATACGGTAAACCTTTTGGATGTTTATTGTTCATAAAATTTATTTTTCCCAAAAATAAGTTTTTATATTGAATGCAAAAAATAAGTTGAGATTAAAAACCGCTTTCTCTGAAAATAAAAAAAGCGGACTAAAGTCCGCTTAATATTGAGTTTCTAACTATTTTAAAGATTTTCCAAAATAAAATCAGTCATTTTTTTATACAATTGAGGTCTAGTTTGACCGCCATAAATTCCGTGATTTTTGTCTGGATACGCCATAAATTCAAACTGCTTATTGTTTTGAATTAATGCTTCAGAAAATTCCATAGAATTTTGGAAATGTACGTTGTCATCTGCTGTTCCGTGAATGAGAAGGAATTTGCCTTTTAGTAATTTCGCAAAAGTTGTAGGCGAATTCTGGTCGTAACCTTCAGGATTTTCTTGTGGCGTTTGCAAGAATCTTTCGGTGTAAATGCTGTCATAATATCTCCAATTGGTAACTGGCGCTACCGCAATTCCTGCCTTGAAAACATCTGCACCTTTTGTCATAGCTAAACTCGTCATATATCCACCATAACTCCACCCAAAAATACCAATTCTAGACTTGTCAATATAAGATTGATTTCCTAACCATTTTGCAGCAGCAATTTGGTCTTCTATTTCGTATTTTCCCAGGTTTTTATAGGTTACTTTTTTGTATTTTGTTCCTCTATAACCCGTTCCACGACCATCTACACAAACTACAATATATCCTTTTTGAACCAAATGATTGAACCAAAGTCCGTTTCCACCGTCCCAAGAATTAGAAACTTGCTGAGACCCCGGTCCTGAATATTGGAACATGAAAAGTGGATATTTTTTATTTGGGTCAAAATCCTTTGGCTTCATGATGTAAGCATTCATTTGGTCTCCTGCTTCATTCGGAATCATCATAAATTCTTTGGTCACCAAATTATCTGCATTTAATTTGCTTAAAAGTGCGTCATTATTCTGCAATTCTTTCACAAATTTCCCGTTTCCATCTTTTAAAGTATAAGTAAATGGTTTTTTAGCAGTAGAATTAGTCTCAATAAAATATTGGAAATTTTTAGAAAAATCTGCTCTGTTATTTCCTTCCGCTTGAGAAAGCAATACAGATTTCCCTGATGAAATATTAAATTTAGAAACTACTTTATTGATGCTTCCTTTCTCGGTTGTTTGCAAGAAAACCTCTTTCGTTTTTGGGTTAAATCCATAATAATCAGTGATTTCCCAATTTCCTTTCGTTACTTGCTTGTTCAGTTTCCCTTTCGCATCATACCAATACAAATGTCTGAAACCACTTCTCTCTGAAGCCCATAAAAATGAATTATCTTCTAAAAATTCTAACGTAAGATTATCGGTGTCAATCCAAGCTTGGTCTGTTTCGGTTAATAATTTAGAAACGGTTCCAGAAGCAGTATTAATTTTTAAAATTTCAACTTTATTCTGATGTCTGTTGGAAGTTGCAATCGCTACCTCATCATTTTTAGCCGTACTAAAAACTTGTGGAATATAATAATTCTCAAAACCTGCCAAATCTAAATGGATGGTTTTACCAGAGTTTACCTGATATAAATGTGCAGAAACTTCTGAGTTTTTCTCTCCAGCTTTTGGATATTTAAAACGATAATCTGTAGGATAAAGCGATTTATTATACATCTGCATGTTCATCTCTGGAACTTGCGATTCATCAAATCTTACAAAAATGATGGCATCACTTCCTTTGTTCCACTGATAAAAATCTGCATGCCCGAATTCTTCTTCATAAACCCAATCTCCCAATCCATTAATCACTGAATTTTTCTTACCATCATTGGTAATTTGAGTGATTTTTCCAGATTCTAAATCTTGATAAAATAAATTATTATCTGAAATAAAAGCCACCAATTTTCCATTTGGCGAAAATTTAGGCTCTTGAACGAAATTTCCGTTGTTTAGACTGATTATTTTTCCTGAAGTAAGGTCTTTAACATCAAATTTCCCTAAAAATGAATGTCTATAAATAGGCTCAGATTCTTTTTGCAAAAGAATTTTTGATTCATCATCAGAAAAAATATAACTCTCAAAACTTCCATCTACAATATTGCCCACTTTTTCAGTGGTTTTGTAAGAATATTTTGCAATACCGCCTCTCTCGATTACGGCATAGTTTTCTCCATTTTTAAGAGAAGCGATTCCAGCAATGTTTTTGCCGCGGTAGTAACCCGAATAGATTTTTTCTAGAGTAATCTCTTGAGCAAAGCCAAAATGCATCATTCCCAAGAAACCTAATGTTAAAAACAATTTCTTCATTCTTTAATTTTTAAATTTTTCTAAATGTTATTATTCAGAAAAAGCTCCATAATATGCCGCTCCATATAATGCTGTTTTGCTATTTAGGTTTAAATAAATAGGAATTCCAGCTAAAAGCGGTTCCATTTCGTCACACTTTAAGAAGCTTTCTTCTATTTTATCTTTGTTGATAAAGTTATAAATTCTTGGTGGAATTCCACCTGCTAAAATTAATCCACCTGTTGCTTTATAATTCAGCACCATATTATTGGCTCTTCTCGCCATAAAATCTACCAGCATTTCCATTGCCAAAACGCAAGTGGTACATAATCCAGACATTGCAGTTTCACTGATTACGGCAGACTTATCTTTAGCTTCTGCTAATTTCTGGGTAAGCCAAGCTTGTTCTTCGTAGCCTTTTACATCTCTCAAAAATTCGTAGATTTTGTAAATAGCTGGTCCAGAAACCAATCTTTCCCAAACGATGATTTCGCCGTAGGTTTTTTGTAAAAATTTCACCAATTCAAATTCTACATCTGTTCTCGGTGCAAACTCACTGTGGCCACCTTCAGAAGGCATTGGTCTTAAATATTTTCCGTCCCAAAAAAGACAAGCTTCGCCTAAACCTGTTCCTGGAGCCAAAATAGCAATATGACCACCAATAGAAAGATTTCCGTTTCTCATGGTCACCATAAATTCATCATCCATCTCTGTCATTCCAAAAGCTGTAGCTTCTAAATCATTAATGAGATAGACTTTATCTATTTGTAGGTCTCTACGGAGTTCTGTTACATCTATTTTAAATTTTATATTGGTGGTGTGACAAGTTCCGTTTACTACAGGACCTGCAGCACCAATAGAAATTCTGTCTGGCTTCTCAAAATTATTTTTTTTGATAAAATCAAGAATAATTTCGGTCAAAGAATTATGATGATTGGTGGTATATGTTTCTTCTAACTGAAGAACCATTTTGCCATTTTGCGAAACAAATTGTGCAATATTGGTTTTGGTTCCACCTACATCTGCTGCTAGAATTGAAAGGTTATTGTTTGCTGGATTTTCGATTTGTGGTAAATAAAGCGGAAATTTCATAGTGTGAAAATTTTAAATATTGTGTTGTTTAATTTTAATAAAATTGCTTTGAAAAAAATTCCCCTAAAAGTACGGCTTTTCAGCAATTTAAACCTCATAGAAAACGCCCTAAAAACATGATTTTAGTCTTGTTATTTCGTGAAAATCTGCAACCTCTCCTTCTAGAATTGCAGACGAATGAAAGCTCTTTGCATGAGTGTAATTTTTAATCTCAACAAGATTAGAAGAACGCAAACCTCCACCGCATAAAATGTCTATTCTTCCCGAAGAAATTTCCACTAATTTTTGGAGCATTTCTTTGCCTTCTTCTACATTAGATTTTCCACCAGAAGTCAAAACGGTTGAGAAGCCACAATTAATAAGCTTTTCTAATGATTTTTCTAGATTTTTGGTTCTATCAAAGGCACGATGAAAAGTACAAGGTTTTCCTTTTGCAAATTGGATAAGTTCCTTGCATTGCTGTTCGTTTACCTCATCATTTTGGTCTAAAATTCCAAAAACAAAACCATCTGCTCCAGCGTTATAAAAATTTTGCAATTGGTGTTTCATCAAACTAAAACCTTCGTCTGAATAGAAAAAATTTCCACCTCTCGGACGAATCATCACGTAAATAGGTACATCTATTTCCTTTTTTAAATTTTTGAAATCTTCTAAATCAGGAGTGGTTCCGCCCAAATGAAAATCTGCACAAAACTCTATTCTATCTGCTCCAGCTTTCGCAGCGATAACAGCAGATTCTTTATTAAAACAAGCTATTTCTAACATTTTACAATTTGTTTACAATTCTGTGAATTCCATCTTTTAATAACTGAGTTTTAAAATTGATTAATAATCCCAATTTTAAACCTGTAAATTTCAAATAAGTATTGGTTTGCGCAAAATGAATAGGATTTAATTCTAATACTGATTTCACTTCTACAATCACTTTTTCTTCAACTAAAATATCAATTCTATAAGCATTGTCTATTTCAATTTCTTTATAATTAAGAGCAAGTGCGTATTGTTGCTTTACCTTTAAACCCAATTTTTGAAGTTCATACACAAGTGCAATTTCATAAGCACTTTCTAATAGTCCAACTCCAAGATTTTTGTGCACTTCTAATGCTGCGCCAATTATTTTATAGGAAATTTCATTTTCTGTCATAGGTGTTATTAGTTTTTATTTTTTAAACGCAAAGTCTTACGAAATTTATTTAAATATTAAGTGAGCAAAGTTTTTATCAACGAGTTGATTTTATTAAGCTCCTGCTTAAATTCTCATCTTAAATATAAAAAATATTTTCAAGCTTTTTCAATTCGCTTGCGAATAAAACTTTGCTTGCTTAAAAAGTTTTAAATCTTAAAAACCTTTGCGTTTAAAAAATTAAATAAACTTTAAATGTAAGGTTTTACGAAAATTATTTAAATATTAAGTGAGCAAAGTTTTTATCAACGAGTTGATTTTATTAAGCTCCTGC
>DITA01000074.1:0-4216 GCA_002422665.1 Flavobacteriales bacterium UBA6196 | reverse complement strand
AAAAAGTGGTTTCGTATTTAAGCGCTGAACTGAAATTGGCTCCCAAAGAAAGCCCGAAAGTGATAGAAACGATGTTGAAAAACAATAAATCGTCTCTTCCTCCGAAGATTTCTGTTCCTATGTAAACCAATAAATATCCTAAAACCAAACCTACACTATTGATGAGGTAATAGTTGAAGTCTATTTTTCTAATTTTTTCACCTTTTTTCCACTTAATCACTGCGAAATAAGTGATAATAAAGGTTAAGGGATAGGTAATTGCTGCGGAATGATTTCCTAAAAAATAATCAATGGTTCCTGAGTTTATAGTAGTGAAAACGCCTATAATATTGCCCACATTATTTTGTTTGCCTACAAATCTGGTAGAAAGTAAAGAAAAAACGGCTCCAATCGTAGAGAAAATTCCTAGAGGAAAAGCGCCTTGTTTTATGAGTGCGATTTGCTCTGAAAAAGGAACGTCGAACTTTACATTTCCTTGAAAATAATAAGTGAGATGATATTGATTATAGATGCTGATAACGAGTACTAATGCTGCTCCAAATAGGTCTAAATATTTAGATTGCACAAAGGAACGAACTGCTTTTTTTAGGTGAATCATTTTTAAGTTTTATCACAAAATTCTTACTAAGTTTTAACAAAAATAAGAAAATCGTGATGATTACCTAGTTTTCTGGCTCTAATTCTAAATCTTCTCCCATTAATTTCAGGGCGTCCATCGTTTTTTTGGCTTCATCTTCGTCTATAATTCCTATTGCGGCACCTACGTGAACGAGAACATAATCACCAACTTTGGCTTCTGGAACCAAAGCGAGATTTACCTCTTTTCTGATGCCTTCAAAATCTACACTTCCTATTCTAAAGACTTCGTCTAGCTGAGAAGTAATGTTTTCTAATTTTCCTGGAATGGCTAAACACATAATTTTCTTTGTTAAGTTGATGATTTGTAAAGTTGTAAAACTGTAAAAAAAAATAAACTATTTCACGATTTTACGACTCTACGACTTTACGGTTTCACGATTTTACAATTTTACCTTTCAAATAACCATACCAAGCTTCCATTCCTTCTCCTGAAGTAGCTGAAACTTCAAAAAATTGGATGTTTGGGTTTACTTTTTTGGTGTTTTCTTTCAGTTTTTCTACATCAAATTTTAAATATGGCAATAAATCAATTTTATTGATAATACAAATATTAGAACTGTAAAACATATCTGGATATTTCAACGGTTTGTCTTCTCCTTCTGTGGTAGAAATAATGACTACTCTTTGGTTTTCGCCTAAATCAAACATGGCGGGACAAACTAAGTTTCCTACATTTTCTATCATGAGGATAGAGTTTTGTTTAGGTTTCAGTTCTTTTAAAGATTTGGCAATCATTTCAGAATCGAGGTGACAACCTTTTCCAGTGTTGATTTGAAGAACAGGAACGTTTAACGCGTGTATTCTGGCTGCGTCATTGGTAGTTTGTTGGTCACCTTCAATTACAGAAAATTCTATTTCACCTTTTAAGTCAGTGATGGTTTTTTCTAAAATCGAAGTTTTCCCAGAACCAGGCGAAGAAACCAAATTCATCGCAAAAATATTCAAAGCTTCAAAAAATCCACGGTTTCTTTCAGCTCCCAATTGATTTTGATGAAGAATATCTTTTTCTAATTCTACGATATTTACATCATGATGATGGTGGTGACCATGATTGTGGTCGTGATGATGATGTTCGTGGTCATGATTGTGTTCATGACCATGTTCGTGATGATGGTCATGACTGTGGGAATGGTCTCCATGATGATGTTCGTGGGAATGAGTATGACCATCGTGATGATGGTGAGTATGATGGTTTTCTCCCATTTTTGTTAAAGTAATTCCGTTTTCGTTGGAGCTACATCCGCAAGTTGAGCACATATGTTTAAATTTTAGCTGATAATTAATTTTTTTATTTTCATTTCTTGTCCTGTAATAATTTCCTTAAAAGGACTTCCGCAGCGTTCACAGGAATCATAAATTTTAGAAATCTCGAATTCATGATTGCACTCTGCGCATCTGGCAAAACCATCTGGTTCTGTAATGTGAACTTTGGCGTTTTCTAAAACACTATCCTTCATGCATTGTTCCCAAGCAAATTCTAAAGAAGGAATTTCAATGCCAGAAATTTTGCCAATTTCTAGGTAAATTTCTTCTACTTTTTTGCCTTTAATTTTCTCAACTTCTTGAGTGGCAGTTTTTAAAATTGAGGTTGCAATAGAAAGTTCGTGCATTTTTTTGTTAAATGAGATGTAACAAATCTACACTTTTCTGATTAATTTTTTAAATGATTTTTGTGTTTTTAATAGGACTTTTATATGATTTTAATCAGTAATAAAAGTGACATATGTTTAATAAAGTCACTGTTTATGGGATATTTTGTTTAAAATAAATTTAAAATAATTATAAATAACGTAATGCTTTTCGTTTATATTTCAAAAATTTTCTAATTTTAGAAGGATTAATAAAAAATAATATGGGGACTAAAACTTCAACCAATGAAACTTACCTTCAGAGTATTGAGAGACAAGGATATTCTAGAAGAGATTTCATGAAATTTGTTGCCTTCATTGGCGCATACATGGGTATCGAAAGTTCAGCTCTTGGTCAAGTAGCCAAAGCGTTAGCTACTACACCAAGATTACCTGTAATATGGGAACATTTCCAAGAATGTACCTGTTGCAGTGAGTCTTTTATCCGTTCAGACCATCCTATCGTAGCGGATATAATTCTTGATAAGATTTCATTAGATTACACTTTAACATTGATGGCGGCAAGTGGTCATCAAGCAGAAGCTGCGAAAAAATCTACCATGGAGAAATATAAAGGAAAATATATTCTTTGTGTAGAAGGTTCTGTTCCATTAGGAGATGATGGTAATTATTGTGTAATTGCAGGAAGAACAGCTATTGATATTCTAAAAGAATCTGCCAAAGACGCTGCTGCTATCATAGCATGGGGAAGCTGTGCAACTACAGGTTGTGTACAAGCAGCAAAACCTAATCCTACTGGTGCGGTTCCTATTAATAAAATTATTACAGATAAACCTATTATCAATGTTCCAGGTTGCCCACCAATTGGTGAGGTAATGGCTGGAGTGATTGTACATTATGTAGCATTTGGTAAATTACCAGAATTAGATGCTGCAGGAAGACCAAAAGCTTTCTATTCTAAACGTGTACACGATAGCTGCTACAGAAGACCTTATTTTGATGCAGGTCTTTTTGTAGAAAGTTTCGATGACGAAAATGCTAAAAAAGGATATTGTCTATATAAAGTAGGCTGTAAAGGACCATCTACTTATAATACCTGTGGTAATATGAAATGGAATGGTGGTATTTCTTACCCAATTCAGTCTGGTCACGGATGTCTAGGTTGTAGTGCAGATAAATTCTGGGATGCAGCAGATAGTTTCTATTCTAGAGACATTTCTGCAATAGGCGGTTTCGCAGAGAGCAATGCTGATACTGTTGGTAAAGTTGCTCTTGGTGGTGTAGTTGCCGGAGCTGCAATACATGCCGTAGCTTCTAATATTTCGAAAAGAAAAGATTTAGAAAGAAGAATAAAAGAAGCAGAAGAAAGTGAAAAAAAATTAGCTAAAGACAAGATTTAAAAATTTAAAAAATGGCAAATAGAATAGTAGTAGATCCTATTACAAGGATTGAAGGTCATTTAAGAGCAGAGGTAGAAATCACAGACGGAACCATCAGAGACGCATTCCTTTCATCAGGGATGGTACGTGGTTTAGAGAATATTGTAAAAGGCAGAAACCCAAAAGATGTTTGGGCTTTTGTGCAAAGAACTTGTGGAGTATGTACTACTACCCACGCTATTGCTTCTATTAGAGCAGTAGAAAACGCATTAGGAATTAATGTGCCGCCTAATGCAGAAATGGTAAGAAATATAATGCTAGGTTCATTATATATACATGACCATATTGTACACTTCTATCATCTTCATGCATTTGATTGGGTGGATGTTGTAAATGGTCTAAGTGCTGATCCTAAAAAAACATCAGAATTAGCGCAATCAATATCTAATTGGCCAAAATCTTCGCCAGGTTATTTTGCTGATTTACAAAAACGTTTGAAAAAATTTGTAGACAGCGGACAATTAGGAATCTTCGCAAACGGATATTGGGGACACCCAGCTATGAAACTTCCACCAGAAGCTAACTTAATGGCAACAGCTCACTACCTTG
>DITA01000018.1:0-11129 GCA_002422665.1 Flavobacteriales bacterium UBA6196 | reverse complement strand
TAATGGAAGATATTGTAGATACAGGAAATACCATCGAAAGTTTATACAATTATTTCGAAAATACACAGAGACCAAAATCTCTAAAAGTGGCAACACTTTTACTTAAACCAGAAGTCTATAAAAAAGATTTCAAAATACATTATGTAGCCAAAGAAATTCCTAATAAATTCGTGTTGGGTTATGGATTAGATTATGATGAATTAGGAAGAAATTTACCAGATTTGTACCAATTAGAAGATGGTAGAATAAATCACTAATAGAAAACAACCCCCCAAAATATTTGTTTAACATTTGAATTTGAAAGTTTATAAAATATCAAATATCAAATCTTAAATCTCAAATCTAAAAAATGATAAACATCGTTCTATTCGGTCCTCCAGGAAGTGGTAAAGGAACCCAAGCACAAAACCTAATTGAAAAATTTAACCTTAAGCAAATTTCCACAGGAGATTTGTTCCGTTTTAACATGAAAAATGATACGGAATTAGGAAAATTGGCTAAATATTATATTGACAAAGGAGAATTGGTTCCAGACCAAGTAACCATCAATATGTTAGTAGATGAGCTTAAAAAACCTACAGAAGCTAATGGTTTCATTTTCGATGGTTTTCCAAGAACTTCTTACCAAACTGAAGTTTTAGACCAAATTGTAAAAGAACAATTACATTCAGAAATTTCTGTATGTCTTTCACTTATTGTAGAAGACGAAATCTTAGTGCAAAGATTAGTAAAAAGAGGCGAAACTTCTGGCAGAGTAGATGATAGTGAAGAAGCCATCATAAGACACAGAATAGAAGAATATTATGCTAAAACTGCTGAAGTAGCAGAGTTATATAAACAACAAGGCAAATATGTAGAAATTAATGGAGTAGGAGAAATCTCTGAAATCTCTGAAAAACTTTTTGCCGAAGTAGAAAAAATTAAATAATTATATACGAGTTGCGGGATTCGAGTTACGAGGTAATTCCGTAAAAACTCGAAACTCGAACCTCGTATCTCTCAACTATGTCAAATTTTGTAGATTACGTAAAAATACATTGTAAATCAGGTCACGGTGGTGCAGGTTCTGCGCACCTTCGTAGAGAAAAATATATTCCCAAAGGTGGACCTGATGGTGGCGATGGAGGAAGAGGAGGACATGTTATTATGAGAGGAAATGCTCAAGAATGGACATTGCTTCCACTTCGTTATACCCGTCATGTAAAGGCAGAACGCGGCGAAAATGGTGGTAAAAACCAATTGACTGGAGCTTATGGAGCAGATGTTTACATTAATGTTCCTATCGGTACAATTGCAAAAAATGAAGAAGGCGAGATTATTGGAGAAATCATGGAAGATGGACAAGAAATCATCATCATGAAAGGAGGAATGGGTGGTCTTGGAAATGAGCATTTCAAATCTTCTACCAATCAAACTCCAAGATATGCACAACCTGGAATGCCCGGTGAAGAAGGTTACGTCGTTTTTGAACTCAAAATTTTAGCAGATGTAGGATTGGTAGGCTTTCCAAATGCTGGGAAATCTACACTTTTAGCTGCTGTTTCTGCGGCAAAACCAAAAATAGCAGATTACGCTTTTACTACATTAACTCCCAATTTAGGAATTGTAGAATACAGAAATTTCAAGTCTTTTGTAATGGCAGATATTCCCGGAATTATTGAAGGAGCTGCAGAAGGAAAAGGCCTTGGTCATAGATTTTTAAGACATATCGAACGAAATTCTATCTTGCTTTTTATGATTCCTGCTGATTCTGAAGATCATTACAAAGAATATCAAATTCTATACAAAGAATTAGAAGAATATAATCCAGAATTGATAGATAAAGACATTATCGTTTCTATTTCTAAATCAGATTTGCTAGATGATGAATTGAAAAAAGAAATCGCAGCAGAGTTTCCAGAAAAACTGAAACCGCTATTCTTTTCAGGTGTTACTCAAGAAGGTTTGGTAGAACTGAAAGATGTAATCTGGAAAAAATTACACGGGTAAAAAAATAAAGAAAGCGTTCATTTTTGAGCGCTTTTTTCATTTATTTCTAAAAGACTATCTTTGTCCCATTATTCGCGGCATTCTTTAGCCAAAGTAGAAGATACTTTTCAAAAATTTGTAAATAATAAACAGATTTTTGCGCAAAAAATGTTGAAGTAAAATACTTCGCCCGCACACATTTTTAAAATTTAAACATTTGTTATTTACAGATTTACAATTGATTAAGCCCATCCTTGATGCGCTTACCCAAGAAGGTTATGAAAAGCCAACACCTATTCAATCACAAGCGATTCCACATTTATTAGAAGGCAAAGACTTACTAGGAACTGCTCAAACAGGAACCGGAAAAACCGCAGCATTTGCCATTCCTATTTTGCAAAATCTTTATCATAAAAACACCAAAAATCATCAAATTAAGGCTTTAATTCTAACACCGACCAGAGAATTAGCGATTCAAATTGAAGAAAGTTTCAAAGCTTATGGAAGACATTTGCCATTGAAGACATTAGTTGTTTTTGGAGGTGTAAAACAAGGCGCTCAAGAACAAGCTCTGAAAAAAGGGGTTGATATTTTGGTAGCCACTCCAGGAAGATTGCTTGATTTCATTAATCAAGGTATTATTTCGCTCAAAAATTTAGAAATTTTTGTTTTGGATGAAGCGGATAGAATGCTCGATATGGGTTTTGTTCACGATGTGAAAAGAGTAGTGAAGTTGCTTCCGCCGAAAAGACAAACTATATTTTTCTCAGCGACTTTTCCTAAAGAAATTCAAGAATTGGCGAATTCTATGCTCAGAAAGCCTGTAAAAGTAGAAGTGGCACCTGTTTCTTCAACCGCAGACACCATTAATCAATCGATTTATTTTGTAGAAAAAGATGACAAATTAGATTTGTTGACACACATTCTTCAAGATGAAAAATTAGACCAAGTATTGGTTTTTGCCAGAACAAAACACGGTTCTGATAAAATCGCCAGAAAACTTCATAAAAGCAATATTTCAGCCGAAGCTATTCATGGAAATAAATCTCAAAACGCTAGACAAACCGCTTTAAGTAATTTCAAAAATAAGAAAACAAGAGTTTTGGTAGCGACTGATATTGCAGCAAGAGGAATAGATATTGATGACTTAAAATATGTGATTAATTTCGAGCTTTCAGACGTTTCTGAGACTTATGTTCACCGAATTGGTAGAACGGGAAGAGCGGGAGCAGAAGGTACTTCTATTTCGTTTGTAGATGGCTTGGATTTAGTGAATTTAAGAAACACCGAAAAACTCATCGGGAAGAAAATTCCTGTAGTAAAAAATCATCCTTTTCATCCTGAAAAATTAGTTGAGCAAAAAAGAGATTCTAACAATAAACCTTTTGTTCCTAAACCAAAACCTCAGAAAAAAGAAGATATTAACTTTAAAAAACCTAAAAAGAAAGTTTTTTATAGAAAGAAATAGTTTTTCACGCAATGACGCAAAGATTTTTCGCAATATTCGCAAAGATTATTTATAAAAAAGACCGTAATGATATTCATTGCGGTCTTTGCTTTTCTTCTGCGTCTTTGCGTGAAATTACTTCCCGAAAATTCGATGTGCGTTTTCGGTAGTGATTCTATCAATTTCTGTAAAGTCTTTATTGTAAATATTGACGAGTTTTCCAACGACCAAATCCAGGTAAGAACTTTCATTTCTTTTTCCACGATGCGGAACTGGTGCCAAATAAGGCGAATCAGTCTCTAAAACAATTTTTTCTAAAGGAATTTCATGTAAAAATTGGTCGATTTTACCATTTTTAAACGTAACAACGCCGCCAATTCCGAGAAGGAAATTCAAATCTATCGCTCGTTTTGCTTGTTCTAAATTTCCAGAAAAGCAATGGAAAATCCCTCTTAATTTCGGGTGTTTTTTACGTTCTAAAACTTCGAAAGTTTCATCAAAACTTTCTCTGGTGTGTATTACAATAGGTAAATCTCTTTCAATTGCCCAATCTATCTGTTTTTCAAAAGCTTTTATTTGAATATCAAGCGTAGTTTTGTCCCAATACAAATCTATTCCGATTTCACCAATAGCTGGGAAACTTCTTTGGTTCAAATAATTTTCTACAATTTCTAATTCTTTTTCCCAAGTTTCTGGCTTTACATAACAAGGATGCAATCCCATCATTGCGAAAATTTTATCAGGATATTGCGTTTCTAAATCTATCATTTTTCGATGTGATTCTGAATCAATGGCAGGTAAATAAAATTCGGTAACGCCTTTGTTTATAGCTCTTTGAATCATTTCTGCTCTGTCTTCATCAAATTCTTCTGAATATAAGTGTGTATGTGTGTCAATCATTTTTTTAGTTGAAAATTGTAAATGGAGAATTGAAAATGTATTTTACTCCAATATTTAAAATTTTAAATTCTTTAATTTATAAATAGTTTCATCAATAAATCAGTCTGTACATCTTCGCCTAGAGTGAAATCATGTTTTCCGAAGATTTCAAAGCCATTTTTTTCGTAAAAACGAATGGCTCTGTGATTTTCTTCCCAAACGCCAAGCCAAACATATTCTAAATTTTTTTCTCTTCCGATTTCTATGGCTTTGTCAAAGAGAATTTGTCCGATTTTTTGAGCTAAAAACGCTTTTAAAACATAAATTCTTTCAATTTCGAAGTGGTTTTCTTCTAATTTTTCGGTTTGAGCATCTTTGAAATTCAGTTTCAAGTAACCCAAAATTTCATCATTGTTTTCAGCGAAATAAAACTCCGAATTTACATTTTCGAGTTCAGATTTTAGCTTTTCAATGCTCAGATTTTCAAGGAGATATTTTTGCATGTCTTCTTCTGTATTCACTTCTTCAAAGGTTTCCTTGAAGGTTTGAATGCTGAGATTTCTAAGCGCTTCTAAATCATCAATATTGATTTTTCTGATTTTCATATTTTAGGTTTTGGCTAAAGCCAATTGAAATTTGCTATTTTAAAAACGGGCTAAAGCCCGTTCGTATTGATATAAATTAAAATATCTTATGTTTTACTTTCTGTTGTTGAAGTGCTATTTTTTCTTTTAATTTTTCTAAAAATTCCAAATATTTTGGAGATTTTTCGTCATTCGGTCTGTGTTCTAAGGCTGCTTTTATTTTGTAGTTTTCGGTAATGAAATCTTTTACTTCTTCTGAAAAATAAGCATTCCCGAATTTTTCCCAAATGTACTGAATCGCTTGTTGATTAGGATGAATTAAGTCTTCTTTGTAAAATCTGTAATCTCGCAAATCGTCCATCATGATTTCATAAATCGGTAAATAATGACAGTTTTTGAACTGGGGAAGTGTTTCATGAAGCGCACAAATCAGCTTAGATTTACTCAATTGATTTTCGGTCATTCCATCTTTGGTGTGACGAACTGGTGAAACCGTAAATAGAATCTGAACGTCATTTTCGCAAATATCTTTCAGATTTTCTATGGTTTCTGTGATGGAATTTTTCAATTCTTCATCAGTTAAAAGTCTTTTGTGAAAGAACTTTTGCGGAATTTTATGACAATTAGCAACCAATTGATTTTTGGGCAAAAACTCATAGATAAATGAAGTTCCGTAGGTGATAATCACCCAATTGGTTTTTTGTAGAAATTGATTTCCTGTTTCTATATTTTGATTGATTCTTTCGAGGGTTTTATGTGCATAAAAACTGTTGAAAGAAGTGTGATGATTTAGAGAAATGTACTCTTGATTATAGAGAATTAAATCTTCTTCTTTGTACTTTTTGCAATCGTGTAGATTTTTGATGGCGGTATTCAGGGAAAATGGGTTAAAAATCGTTCCAAAAGGATTGCAAAGTGTTTGTATTTGTCCGTTTTTGAGCAACTGAGACATTTCTGCAGCAAAGCAAGAACCGACAGAAAAAATGCTGTCGGTTAAAAGGATTTTCTTTTCAGAAATAGGAATATTGACTTCTGTTCTGAATTTCATTTTAAGAGTTTCTTCTCAATAAATAGTTAGCCAATTCCATGAAAGGTTTTTTCTTTTCTTCTGGTGCGTCTATTTTTTTTAAGAAATCGTGACCTATTTCGTTGTGTTTTTGGATAAGTCTTAACACTTTTTCGTCTACCTTATTTCTTCTGAAAATTTTCTCTACGCTGTAGATTTTGTCTACATTTTCAGTTTTTTTAGAATACCAGAAATCGAGTTCTTTTTTCTCTGCTTCATTGGCATGTTCCATCGCAAGAAGATAAAGCACGGTTTTTTTGTTTTCATAAATATCACCAGCGTGTTTTTTACCGAATTGTTCTACATTCCCAAAAACATCTAAATAATCATCCATAATTTGGAACGCAATACCAATGTGTTTTCCGAAATTATAAAGAAGTTCTGCATCTTCTTTTTTGGCACCAGCAATGAGTGCTCCAATTTGGAATGAAGCGGCACTTAGAACTCCTGTTTTGTTGGTAATCATTTCTATGTAATCATCATAGGTTACGTTTTCCATCGTTTCGAAGTTCACATCCATTTGTTGACCTTCACAAAGAACTGCACCTGTTTCAGAGAAAATTTTAATACATTCTTTGAAAAGTTCTGGTTCTAAATCTTCAAAAAATTGGTAAGCTTTTATCAGTAATGCATCGCCAGAAAGTATGCCGATATTGATTCCATGTAAAGTATGAATGGTAGGTTTTCCTCTTCTGAGTGGTGCTTCATCCATAATATCATCATGGATGAGTGTGAAATTATGGAAAAACTCTATGGCAAGAGCTGGTTTCATTGCTTTTTCTATGTCTCCACCAAAAAGTTCATTAGCCATAAGTACCATGATAGGTCTTAATCTTTTTCCGCCATGAGAAATAATGTAATTCATGGGTTCGTAAAGTTCTGTTGGCTTATTTTTGAAGGAGTGTTTTTCAATTGCTTTGGCAACTATTTCTTGATATCTGTCTATGAATTCCATACATGTTAATTTTTACAAAAATACAATTCTTAGGGTTTAAAAAAAAGAAAAACTACTTGTAAAGACAAGTAGTTTCAATATTATTTTAAAAATATTATTTTTTATAAAGCGATTACACCAAGATAGCATAATGCTGCAATAACTGCACTAATAGGAATAGTAATTACCCATGCCCAAAGTAAACTGATGGTAACTCCCCATCTTACTGCAGAAACTCTTTTGGTAAGACCTACACCAATAATAGAACCTGTAATAGTGTGTGTAGTAGATACAGGGATACCAAGGTGATCGGTAAGGAATAAGGTAATTGCACCAGCTGTTTCAGCACTTACACCTTCTAATGGAGTCACTTTAGTAATTCTAGTACCCATGGTTTTTACAATTTTCCAACCACCGCTCATTGTTCCTAAACCGATGGCTAAGAATGATACGAATGGTACCCAAATATAATCTGTGGTGAAGTGATTGAAACGATCAGCACTTTCCATAGTGGCATATACATCTGTACCACCAATCATATTTACGTGGTAATAAATAACTGCAGCACCAATGATTCCCATTACTTTTTGAGCATCATTTAATCCGTGACCTAAACTGAAAAGTGCAGAAGAAAACAACTGCCATTTTTTAAATTGTTGATCAGCTTTGTGTGGATTAGATTTTTTAGAAAAATACACAATGATTAAAGTAATGATTACCGAAACAATCATCCCAATAATTGGTGCTAAGAAGATGAATAAAAAGATAGGAATTACCTTTTCATATTTAACCACATTCTGTGTAAAAAGTTCCGAAAAAGCAAGTTTTAATTTTTCAATAATGGTAAAATCTGGATGAGCAAGAGCTACAGCATTATAGTCTAAAACTAAAGCATGCATAAGAGCAGCACCTAAGAAACCACCGATAAGTGTGTGTGATGATGATGAAGGAATACCAAACCACCAGGTTAATAAATTCCAAGCGATAGCCGCAATCAATCCTGAAAAAATTACTTCTAAGGTAATGTAATTTTCATTTACTGTTTTGGCGATGGTATTACCGATTTTAAATTCTCCGATGACGTATGCTGCAAAGAAAAAAGCAACAAAATTCCAAAGTGCAGCCCATAATACTGCCTGAAACGGGGATAGTACTTTAGTAGAAACTATGGTTGCAATAGAATTCGCGGCATCGTGGAAACCGTTGATAAAATCAAAAATTAAAGCAAGTGCAATAATGATGATTAATAGTATGGGAAAATCCATTCTCTATAAATTTTTAAGGTTAATGAAAATAGATTTACGCGTATTTAATAACAATGCTTTCAATGGTATTGGCTACGTCTTCCGCTTTATCAGTTACGATTTCTAGATATTCTAAAACTGATTTTACTTTAATGATTTTGATAGGGTCATTGCTTTCAAAAACATCTACAATTCCTTGGCTTAGTACATCATCTGCAATGTTTTCGAAAGAATTAATTTTGATGCAAGATTCTTTAACTTCTTTAGGATTCGCAAACTCTTTTAAGTTTTTAATCGCGTTTTGAATTTCTACACAAGATTTGTAAATCAATAAAGAAAGCTCTGAATATTGTTTTACTTCTGGGCTCTTGTATAAATAGATGTATTTAGCTGAAGCAAATAAATAATCTGCGATGTCATCTAAACCAGCTGCAAGATAATTAATATCTTCTCTGTCAAAAGGAGTGATGAAGTTTTCGCCTAATTGCACAAAAATTTCGTGAGTAAGGTCATCCATTTGATGCTCATAATCACTCATTTTTTTTAACAAAGTATCATCATTGATGTCAAAATCTGTAATTCCTTCGTGAAATTCTTTTGACATGTCTATCAATTTTTCTGCTACTTGTTCAAACAATACAAAGAAAATTTTGTCTTTTGGTTGAAATGCTCTGAAAATGTTTCCAATTCCCATTGTTTTATATTTAATTATAATTTGTTACAAATTTCTGAAAAAAATGTGGTGCGAAGGTTATAGTTTTGTTAAGTTTTATTAACATTAACTTAATCTGCTACGTTATAAGGTTCGTGATGCCCGAGTTTAGCTCTGTCTAAGGTAAAATTAAATGCCAAATACAAGAAATGTAAGCTTCTAAGGTTAGGATTAAGTTCTCTTTGCCACATATAGCCTAGATTGGTAGAAACGCTTGAATTAAATACATATCCTACACCTCCGAAAATTCTATTTCTCTTGAATAAATCTCCATTTGGACCAATGAAAAGCTCGTCAAAAGCATTCACAAAAATGGTTTTTGGAGCCATTTTATCACTGTTAAGAGGCAACGTTAGAGTAGTTCTGAATCTGTATCTTTCATCATTGGTATTTACGTCTGTAATTGCGTTATGAAAGAAACGTTTTTCGAGACGTATTCTATTGTCAATCTTTAATTTATCTAAATTAATGGAATAAGTGTGTTGTAACCAAATTCTGAATTCTTCATTGGCAATTCTGCTTTCTTTGTAGGTTGCATATCTTCCTAAACCTACGAAAAATTGGTTGCTTTTATCAAGATTATAACCTATTCCTCCTTTGATTTCGTAATAATCGGGTTTGCTAAAATCTTCTAACGAACGTTCTTGTAATTCTAAGTAAGCATTCCATTTTGGACTATGTTTGTAATTGAGTGAAACTACAGCAAAACCAGAAAGATGTTCTGAACTATTGGTTTGAGATTTTGCGAAAATAGCAAAAGTAAAAATGAAGATAATGCAAAATTTGCGTATCATTAGAATGCGTTTTTTGAGTGGTGCGAAGCTAATCATAATAAAGAAAATTAATGTTACGGTAATGTTAAATTAACATATAAAATAAATGTTTACCATAACTTTAAAAAGTTTATCTCTATACAAATGTACACAAAATAAAAAAACGCTACCGAAAAAGTAGCGTTTTTATGTTATGTAAGAAAAAATTAGTTGGCCACTTCGGCGCGCATATCTTTTCCTTTGAATTTCTGTGTTTGTAAACCTTTTAGAACTTCGTCTTTAAAAGATTTTTCAACTTCGAAGAATGAGAATTTTTCTAGAATTTCTATATCACCTATGTCTGCACGTTTTTTAGATTTAGCCGTAGCTTTATTGATGATTTCTAGCATGTCCATTTTCTTTAGATTATCTCTTTTACCTAGGTTAAAGAAAAATCTGGTCATGTTTTCATTTTTACGTTTTGGTTTTCCTCCTCTGTCTCTGTCTCTATCACCACCACGTTCAAATCTAGGTCTATCGCCTCTGTCTCTGTCTCTTCCTCTATCTCTTCCTCTGTCACGGTCACGATCTCTTCTGCTGCCTCTGTCATCTCTGTCATTAGATAATTTTTGGTCTGCCAAATCTTGTTTGTCTTTGTAGAAAAGCGCTAAATCTCTAAGCTGAAGTTGAAGCAACTGGTGAACCAATTCTTCTTTAGAGAATGCAGATAAATCAGGAATAAGGCTGTCATCAAAAGTGAAAAGTTCTTCGTGTTCTGTAAACAGTTTTTCGAAAACACCTTCTACCTGTGCTTTGATGATTTCTTCACCCGTTGGAATTTTCTTCTCTACAATTTCAATTTTTGTAGAAAGTTTGATTTGTTTTAGTTTTCTAGATTCTTCAGGTTTAATTAAAGACATAGAAATACCATCTTTACCAGCTCTACCTGTTCTACCACTTCTGTGTACGAAAACTTCTGGATCATCTGGAAGCGAGTAGTGAATAACGTGCGTAAGAGAATTTACATCTAAACCTCTAGCTGCTACGTCTGTTGCAACCAAAATATCAATGTTTTTCAAACGGAATTTTTTCATTACCGTATCTCTTTGTGCTTGAGATAAATCACCATGAAGTGCATCTGCTGCATAAGCATTTTGCATCAAGAAATCTGCAACTTCCTGAGTTTCCATTCTTGTTCTACAGAAAATAATAGAATACTGATTAGGATTGGCATCCAATAATCTTTTTAATGCTTCTTTTTTCTGTCTGTAACCTACCACATAATATTCGTGCTTAATGTTTTTCTTAACTTCGTTAATAGAACCTACAGAAATTCTGTGTGGATTGGTCAAATAATTTTTGGTAATACGTTCTACCTCTTTGCTCATCGTAGCAGAGAAAAGTAACGTTTGTTTTTCAGAAGGAGTTTCGTTTAAAATAGTTTCCAAATCATCTTTGAAACCCATAGAAAGCATTTCATCAGCTTCGTCTAAAACGAGCCAATGGATTTCTGAAAAATCTAAAGCTTTTCTACCAATTAAAT
>DITA01000036.1:0-24503 GCA_002422665.1 Flavobacteriales bacterium UBA6196 | reverse complement strand
AAAGAAAAAGTAAACCGAATTAAAAAAGAAATAGAAGGCAAAAAGTACGATAAAATCATCGCTTTTGGGGATACTTCTGGAGATTTACCTATGCTTTCTCTCGCGCACGAATCTCATTACAGATTTTTTCATTAATTTCGTCGCGTAAAATTCTAAAATGGAGAAATTAAGATTTTCTGTCTTAATGCTCACAAATATTTCCTAAAAATGACACAGATATATTTAGATAATGCCGCTACTACACCACTTTTAGACGAAGTGATAGATGCGATGGTAGTGGTAATGAAAAACAATTTCGGGAATCCTTCTTCTACGCATACCCTTGGTCAAGAAGCCAAAACAATTCTAGAAGAAACCCGTAGAAAAATTGCCCATGAACTCCATGTTTCCCCCGCAGAAATTATCTACACTTCTTGCGGAACGGAAGCTAATAATTTAATTCTGAAATCTGCGGTTGAAGATTTAAAAATCGAAAGAATCATTACCACAGAACTAGAACATAAATGTGTAGCAGAATCAGTGGAAAATCTCAAAAATTCTAAAAATGTAGAAGTGATTTACCTCAATGTCAATGAAAAAGGAGATGTAGATATAGAGCAATTGCAGCAGCTTTTGAAGTCTTCAGATAAAAAGACTTTGGTCAGTTTAATGCATGCCAACAATGAAATTGGCAATCTTTTAGACTTGGATAAAGTTGCAAATATTTGCAAAGAATACGGAGCGTATTTCCATTCAGATACGGTTCAAACGATGGCTCATTTGCCTTTGGATTTTTCTAAAACTTTGGTTGATTTTGCCAGTTGTAGTGCGCACAAATTCCATGGACCAAAAGGTGCAGGTTTTGCTTTCATCAGAAAATCTACGCACTTAAAAGCTCAAATTCACGGTGGAACTCAAGAGAGAAACTTAAGAGCAGGAACAGAAAATGTAGTAGGAATTGCAGGACTAGGGAAAGCATTTGAAATTGCGACGGATAATTTAGAAAAATTCTCTTCTCATATTCAAGAAATTAAAGATTACGCCATCCATAGACTTTCAGAAAAAATTCCAGGAATTCTTTTTAATGGAAGAAGTGCAGAAAGGGATAAGAGTCTTTACACGGTATTAAGTGTGTCTTTGCCTTCACAAAATCCTTTGATTGGTCTGCAGCTAGATATGAAAGGAATTGCAGTTTCACAAGGAAGTGCATGTAGTTCTGGAGCAGCAAAACCATCATCTGTACTTTCTAAAATTTTAAGAGAAGAAACTCAGCAAAATACCACTCCGCTTAGAATATCTTTTTCTCATAAAACAACAAAAGAAGAAATAGATGCGTTAGTTAATGCATTGGCAGAAATCTTGCGATTATAGAAAAATATAATGGTTCGCATAGACAATACTTTTAAAAATTTGGCAAGAATATTGTAAATTTGTAACCTGAAATCAATAAATAATTAGAAACAAATATTAAAGAATTATGGCAGTAGAATTAACAGACAGCAACTTTCAAGAATTGGTATTAAATTCAGATAAACCAGTATTAGTAGATTTTTGGGCAGCTTGGTGTGGACCATGTAGAATGCTTGGACCAATCATTGAAGAACTTCATGATGATTTCCAAGGGAAAGCGATAGTAGGAAAAGTAGATGTAGATAATAATCAACAAGTATCTATGGATTACGGGATCAGAAATATCCCTACTGTTTTGATTTTTAAGAACGGAGAAGTAGTAGATAAATTCGTAGGAGTAGCTCCTAAAGCGGCTATTGCAGAGAAATTAAATGCATACTTGTAAAAATAATATAATTGAAAATGAATGCTTTCCGTTTAGGAGAGCATTTTTTTTGTAAAAATATTTGCAGTATTCAATAAAAGTTGTAATTTTGCCATCACGAAAAAAGAGCAATGTTCTTTAATTAAAAGATCCGGTAGTTCAGTTGGTTAGAATGCCGCCCTGTCACGGCGGAGGTCGCGGGTTCGAGTCCCGTCCGGATCGCAAAAAGTTTATCAATTACTTTTCAAAAAATTGATCCGGTAGTTCAGTTGGTTAGAATGCCGCCCTGTCACGGCGGAGGTCGCGGGTTCGAGTCCCGTCCGGATCGCATTTAAAAATGCAATTTGCAACAAAACCCTTTAAATCTTTAGATCTAAAGGGTTTTTTGTTTATCTGGACTTTCAAAGTTTATTAATAATTCTCAATATGTGGGTGTCTTTTTCGGAGTCACCTATTTTTAAGAACCTTTTCAGAAGACCCCGATTTCTATTCTTTTTAGTGAAAAATTTACAAAAATTTTCACTTTAAAAGAAAGAGGTTTTCTGTTGGAAAATATAGGTGTCTTTCTAATATGAAGACCCCTAATTTATCAAAATAACAGACCCCTAATCTTGTTTAATCCCAGTATTGATGGGAGTACACTTATTGAACATCTTGTAGGTGCAATAGAGCTAGTTTAATTTTAACCTATAAGTCACCACTATGAACACTAAGTTATCTATTCTTTTTTATATGAAAAGTGCTAAGTCGAATTCAGACGGAAAATCACCAATTTATTTACGCATTACTGTTGATGGTAAAAGAACAGAATTTAGCATCAAAAGATTTGAAAAGTTCTAAATGCGTCACCTTTTGACGTTTTACTTCCTTATCTTTGCCTCAACCTTAATCTCCATCTATTTCCCATGGCAAAAAACGAACAAATGCTCAGACTGCTCTTTATAGAAGAGTTTTTACGCAGAAGAAAAGACCGAGGCGCCACTTATCCAGAAATTGCTGACTACTTAGAAACGCAGTTTGCAGAAAAAGGACTGGAACTCAAATTTACCGAACGCACTTTTCAGAGAGATAAACTGGCGATTGCAGATGTATTTGGGATACAGATTTCTTATTCACGAAAGAAAAATGCCCATTTCATAGAGGAAGAAGAACTGGAACTTTCCCAAGAGAGCGTATTTGACCAATTGCTATTGGTAGAAGCTTACCGCGAAACCAAAGGAAAGGCAGATGTGATGTTTTTTGAGCCGAGAAGAGCCAGAGGTTTAGAACACCTTAACGGCATGATTCACGCCATTACCCAAAAGAAAGTACTCTCTTTTACCTATCAAAAATTTTGGGAAAACGAAAAATCCAGCAAAGTCGTCATGCCTTATGCGTTGAAGGAATTTAAAAACCGTTGGTATCTTTTAGCCGCCGATTATCAGTCCAAAAACCCCTCTTTTTTCCTGAAAACTTACGGACTAGACCGCATTTCTGACCTCAATATCAGCAATACTTCTTTCAAAAGAGAGAATATTGATATAGAAAAGGCGTATAAAAATTCTTTTGGCATCATCAGTACTTTGGGCAAAGAAACACAGGAAATTTTGTTGAAATTTGACCGTGAACAAGCCAATTATATCAAAGCTTTGCCACTGCATCATTCCCAAACCGTAATCGCGGAGAACGAAACGGAAACCATTTTTAGGGTGAGTTTGGTTCCTACTTATGATTTCCAAAGGGAGATTTTATCCTACGGAAAACGCGTGCAAGTTTTAGCGCCCGAAAGTTTTATCCAAGAACTGAAAGCAGAGGTAGAAATCATGCTGAAAAACTTTTCGGTGTAAGCACTATTGTTAACTCCATATCTTCGAGTCAAAGTTGGGTGAAATTCGGGTTTTCTGTGGGGTTTGTTCGTGGTTTTTTCGTGTTTCCTTCGAATCAAGCTCGGAAAAGTACCATAAATTACGAACAAGCCACGAACAAACCTAAAACTTGAGTAGAACTTGACCCTAACTTGATTGGGAGAAAAATGATGGGGTTTTATGATTTTTATTGCAATACGTTTTTCCGTAATGATGTTTGAAAAGGAATTGATATATTTGTTTTAGGCTTTTATATTGATGAAATTTTATATCTTTAAGAAAGTAGATTTTATGTAAATAATTTACATTAATTAAAAACTAATGAAACGAAAACTTTGGTCAAAGGAAGAGTTGATACTTGCATTTAATTTGTACTTAAAAACTCCTTTTGGAAAAATGCACAGTACAAATAAAGATGTGATTTATTTAGCTCATTTAATTGGTAGAACTCCAAATTCTGTAGCTTTACGTTTAGTAAATTTCGCAAGTGTAGATCCTGTTCTTAAAGCAAGAGGAATTAAAGGAATGGATGGAGGAAAAAAAATTGTTCAGCCAATTTGGGATGAGTTTTTTAACAATCAAGAAGAACTTATTTTTCTAAGTGAAAAAATTTTAGCAGAAAAAGAAAATTTTACTGTTGAACAAAAATTTGAAGAACTATTTTTTGATATCAAAGAACTTAAAGGTGAAGTGAAATTAAGAGAAATTAAAACAAGAGTAAATCAAAATGTATTTAGGCAGATGGTAATTTCTAATTATACAGGTAAATGTGCTATTTCAGGAATTGATATTCCCGAATTACTTGTAGCTAGCCACATCGTTCCTTGGTCAATAAATGAAGAAGAAAGATTAAACCCTGAAAACGGAATTTGTTTTTCTGCTTTATATGATAAGGCTTTTGATAAAGGATTAATAGGTATTGATGAGCAATATAAAATATTACTTTCTAAAAATATTAAGAAGAATAAAGAAGCGATTTATTATGATAAATATTTTGCCCCTTTAGAAAATCAAACTTTGACTTTACCACAAAAATATTTACCTAAAAAAGAATTTATTCAGTATCATTTAGATGTTATATTTCAGAAAATTTAAGTATTTAAAATCTAAATTTAAGAATAAATCCAATTATAAATTATTTGTCAATTAAATATGGAATATCATCTAGTTTATCAACTATTTCCTCGTTCGTTTGGAATAAATAATGAAATTAAGTCAGTTATAGAGTGTTTTGAGAAGAATTACGAAAGTATAAAATCTCCTGATAATAACCTTAGTAGTGACGGAGTTTTAAAAGTTATTTCAAAAGATTTAGAAGCACTGAATTTTAGAGTAGAGAAAAGTAAACTGACTAACGATAAGATAAAAGTGCCAGTTTTATTTGGAATCAATAATCGAATAGATAAGTTTTTTGATGCAGATGCAGTTAGTGCAGATGGGAAAATAGTAATTGAAGTAGAAGCTGGTAGAGGTTATAGGAATAACCAATTTTTAAAAGATATCTTTCAGGCATGTATGATGCCGAATGTTGAATTTTTAGTAATAGCGGTACGAAATCATTATCATAATAGTGATGATTTTAAATCTATTTTTCAATTTCTTGAAACTTTATATATAAGTGGAAGATTACAACTTCCCTTGAAAGGAATTGTTTTAATAGGTTACTAAAGACAATATTTAACCACCCAAAAATTAACCAACCAGGGCCATTGCAAAAGACGGAATTCTAGGAGGCTTTTCTGGGAAAGTAGGCAATATCGTAGGACTTACCTTAAATGGGGTTCCTATTATGCGAGCTGCTCCCAAAGCTTCTCAAAAACCACCCACAGAAAAACAACGCTTGCAGAGACTGAAGTTTTCTCTGGCGATAGAGTTTACCAAACCTTTTCTTTGGATTACAGAACGCTTCTTTATGGATGATCTTAGTGGTGGGGTAAGAAAAAATAAAATCATTTCTTACACCTTAAGCCATGTGATTACTATAGAAGATCTAGAATTTAATATTGAGTGGAGCAAATTTCTGTTATCTAGTGGTGCTTTGTCTGGCTTTCATTGCTTAGAAACACATATTGAAGACCAAGTAATCTCGCTACAATGGCAAGACAACTCCCATCAAGGTTTTGCTAATGCCGAAGACGATGTTTATGCGGTAATAGTAAGCGAATCTTTAGAAAAAATAGCATTTCTAGAAAAAATAAGTACCCGAAGTACTTTGCATGCTACCCTAAATCTACCAACGTGGTTGGCAACAGAAACGGTGCATGTTTATCTTTTTCTACATCATGTTAAAGCAAAACAATCTAGCAATAGTTTCTATGTAGGGAAGTATAAAGCGGGCGTGTCAGTTGGCTGATGGCAGTAGATAATTGTTATACTGTACCCCAGCGATGTAATGATATACGGTTGGCACAAGCGTTTCGCTCGTGCTTACAAGAAGTAAAAGATGAGCATTAGTAGATAATGCGGACACGAGTAAGATGCTCGCGCCAGCGGTGGGAATCCTGTCATTCTGAACGAAGCACAGCGTAGTGAAGAATCTCTTCATAAAGAAAAATACTTCAACTTCACGTCTTCACAATTTCCAATGTTCCTCAGAGCCCTCAAAAACGCCATCGTTTCACCACATCTCCGAGAACTTTGNNAAAGCTTCATAGCGAATGAATTTCGCCAACTTTGCTTCCTTAAAAATATAGGAATAATAAAAAATCTTTGCGTTTCAAAAATAATTCAGATTCCTAATCGTGAGTAAAAAAACAGAACCGTGTCATTCTGAACGAAGCGCAGCATGGTGAAGAATCTCTTCATAAAGGAAAAAATTTTTCTACACTTGCCAAACGAAAATCCGTGACCTTTCCAGAAGATCTCCGATGTTCCTCAGAGCCCTCAAAAACGCCATCGTTTCACCACATCTCCGAGAACTTTGTGATAGAAAAAGACTGTTTAAATAACAATTTCCATAAAGCTTCATAGCGAATGAATTTCGCCAACTTTGCTTCCTTAAAAATATAGGAATAATAAAAAATCTTTGCGTTAAAAAAAAATATTGTAAAATTTAATGATATAAAAACAATGGTATAGTAAATTTAGGATTAAGAATTATATTTGTATAACTAAAATAGGATTTATTAAATAACCTGTATAGTTATTTAGGATGATACAAACCCTACCCAAAGCAATGTCAAAGGAAAGTCAAAGGAATGTATAAGTAAAGGGTAATGAATGTCTGTAAAATATTTGTATATAGTTGCACTTTACTTGCTAGATATTGGCAGGATAAAGGCAGGATAGTTGCTTGTTAAACCAATGCCTCAGGTTTCTAATCTTTAACCGATAAATTCAATAATCCATTTTTCTACCATCGATTTATTCACCTTTTTCTTTAGATTTTATTCATCATCAGAAATCATTTAGGCAGTTTTATTTTCTTAATTTTGCAAACAGTATAAATATAAAAAGTTATGAATTTAAAAGGTAAAAATGCACTCATCACAGGTGGTGGAAGAGGTCTTGGGAAAGCCGTTGCTATCGCTTTGGCAAATGAAGGCGTAAATGTAGGAATTACAGGTAGAAATGAAGAACATCTAAAGTCTACCGTTGCAGAATTGGAGAAATTAGGCGTAAAAGCAGTGTATTCTGTTTTTAATGTAGAAGAAATGGCTCAAGTAGAGCAAGGAGTGGCTTCTATTGCTTCTCAATTGGGTGGAATAGACATTTTAATCAATAACGCTGGAGTAGGTGATTTTGGTAGTTTCGAAGATATGCCAGTAGAAACTTGGGAAAAAGTAATGAAGGTGAATCTTTTCGGGGTGTATTATGTAGCGAAAGCGGCGTTGCCTTATTTGAAACAAAATAAAGAAGGAGATATCGTAAATGTAGCGTCAACTGCTGGATTAAAAGGTGGTCCGAATATGTCAGCGTACTGTGCTTCTAAAGCTGCGGTAATTTCGCTTTCTCAATCATTGATGGCTGAACTTAGAAAATTCAATATTCGTGTAATAACCTTAACACCAAGTACCATTGCTACTGATATGAGTATAGAAGGTAAACTTACTGATGGTAACCCAGAAAAAGTGCTTCAGCCAGAAGATTTCGCAGAATGGGTGAGAGATATTTTGAAAATGAACAGAAGAGCCATGATTGCCAGTGCTTCTATTTTCTCTACCAATCCATAAGAATTGCATCTACAATATTTAAAAAATCCATCGCTTTTGATGGATTTTTTGCTTTCAATATTCTACATTTGGAGAGAACAATTCTTTTCTTTGCAATTTAGAATGATAAAAATATGAGTGAGATTTTAAGACGTCAAATTGAGAACATTACACCATTAACGGAACAAGAGTTCGAGTACATTCTGTCTCATTTTACCTTGAAAAAATTAAAAAAGCATCAGGTTTTAATTCAAGAAGGAGATGCGGTACAAAATGATTATTTTGTGATGAATGGTTTGTTAAAAGCTTCTTACCTGAATCAAGAAGGCAAAGAGCACATCATGCAATTTGCAATGGAAGATTGGTGGATTACCGATTATCAAGCGTATTTTAATCAAACGGAAGCTACTTTTACCATTGATGCATTAGAATCTACCGAAGTACTTACTTTGTCTCTCTATAACCGAGAGAAACTCTGTGCAGATATGCATAAAATGGAGCATTTTTTCAGAAAAAAGTCGAATAGTGGTTATGTAGCGCTCCAACGAAGAATTTTGTCTTTGCTGAATAGCAATGCCAAAGAACGCTATGAACAATTTATTTCTCAATATCCTACACTTTTGCAGCGATTGCCCAAAACGTTAATCGCTTCGTATTTAGGAGTTTCCAGAGAAACCTTGAGTCGGCTTTCGGTGTAATGTGATGTAGGTCACAAAAAAGTTGTGAGGTAGGTCCTATTGTTTGTGGGGAGCTGAACTTACCTTTGCAATATCAAATCATTAAAAAATGAATAGTAAAATGAGTCAGAACAAGTTTTTATCGAAGATAATTTTCTTAACGGGTTGTATTCTTTTTTTAGGAATCAACATGGTAAATGCACAAACAATTAAATCTAACAAAATGAGCAAAAAAGTATTATTCGTGGTGACGAGCCACGGCGAATTAGGAAACACTGGTGAAGCTACCGGTTATTATTTAGGAGAAGTTACGCATCCTTGGGCTGTATTGGCAGATGCTGGTTACGAAATAGATTTTGTGAGTCCAAAAGGTGGAAACCCGCCGTATTATGGAAATACTCCAGATGATAAGGTTAATGAAAGATTTTTGGCGGATGAATATTACCAAAATAAAATTCAGAACACCATGAAACCTTCAGAAGTAAATCCTGATGAATATGTGGCGATTCTCTATGCAGGAGGTCACGGTACAATGTGGGATTTTGCAGATAATGAAGAACTGGCAATTATTGCACAAAAAATCTATGAAAAAAATGGAGTAGTGAGTGCGGTTTGTCACGGACCTGCTGGTTTGGTGAACATTAAACTCAGCAATGGAAAATATTTGGTAGATGGCAAAAAAATCAATGCTTTTACCAATGAAGAAGAAGCTGCTGTGAAATTAGAAAATGTAGTTCCTTTTAGCTTAGAATCTAAATTAATAGAGCGTGGAGCCAAGTTCGAAAAATCAGGTTTATGGCAAACACACGTTACCGTAGACGAAAGAGTAGTAACAGGTCAAAATCCTCAATCCGCTCATGCAGTTGGCGAAGCTGTTTTAGAAGAACTTAAAAAGCTTCAATAATTGATAATAGAAAAGAGACTGATTCAGTCTCTTTTTTTGTTTTTTTTAGCGGTTGCTGGTTTTTTGTGCAATGCTTTTTATGGGATTTGAATAATTCCACAAAATTTTAGTTTTCCATTTTCTTTTATAAAAGTCAATAGCGCACCAGCTCCTTCAAATCCTGTTTTAGAGTCTGGTTTCGCTGTTTGAAATCCTAAAGTATATTGTTGGTTTTCAGAATCATAATTGATTTTGTTTTTTCGTAAACTTTTATATTCTAAAAAAGGAATAATGTCTTTTAAGTAGTTTGTAATTTGTTTGTTACTAATGTTAGATTCTAATGAATTAGTTTCACAAATTGAACAATAAAAATTCTCACAGAAAAAATTAGAAATTTGAATTTCACTCAAACTTTTATTTTCGTAATTGTTTTGTATTGTTTTTACATTGGTTAAAATCTCCTTTTTAATTTGTATTAGGTTTTGTTGTGCTTGATATAAAAAACAGATTGAAAAAAAGATTAGAAATAAAATTCGTTTTGTCATTTTTGGCAGTTTTTATAGTAATGAGTATAAATCCAAATATACAAAAGTTTCATAGAAGTATAATTTCGGAATCTGATATCTCTGCTTCACATTAGTCTCGTTTCAATCTCGTTTCAATCCCGTGTTATTATAAAACCCGATGTCGCGGATTTGTAATCCGTGACTATTACTTTGTTATTACTTAAACATAATAAAAATATTAAAACACAAGCTTCATCAATTCGCTGGCGAATTCTCATTTTGTTCACTTAAAAAAAAGTAATTCAATTATAAGAATCTTTGCGTTTCAAAAATAATTCTCCCATTGAAACAGATTTCTAATCATGAGTAAAAACAGAACCCTGTCATTCTGAACGAAGCGTAGCGTAGTGAAGAATCTCTTCATCAAGGAAAAAGTTTTTCTACACCTGCCAACCGAAAATCCGTGACCTTTCCAGAACATCTCCGATGTTCCTCAGAGCCCTCAAAACGCTATCATTTCACCACATCTCCGTGAACTTTGTGATAAAAAATAAGCTCAGTTTCCACATCGCTTCATAGCGAATGAATTTCGCCAACTTAGCTCACTTAAAAAAGCAATTCAAGAATAAAAAATCTTTGCGTTTCAAAAAAAAATTCCCCCAATAATATAGATTCCTAATCGTGAGCAAAAAACATAACCCTGTCATTCTGAACGAAGCGTAGCATAGTGAAGAATCTTTTCATCAAGGAAAAAATTTTTCTACACTTTCCAATCGAAAATCCGTGACCTTCCCAGAACATCTCCGATGTTCCTCAGTGCCCTCAAAAACGCTATCATTTCACCACATCTCCGTGAACTTTGTGATAGAAAATAAGCCAGTTTAAATAACAATTCCCATAAAGCTTCATAGCGAATGAATTTCGCCAACTTAGCTCACTTAAAAAAGCAATTCAAGAAAAAAAATCTTTGCGTTTCAAAAACAATTCCCTAATTATACAGAATCCTAATCGTGAGTAAAAAACATAACCGTGTCATTCTGAACGAAGCGTAGCATAGTGAAAAATCTCATCATAAAGGAAAATATTACAACTTCACATATTCACAACTTCACGATTCCGTTGACTAATCAATGAACAAAAGTCTGCGAACGAAGTTCACGAAGCCAAAATACATAGAGTCAGTTCCCCTCTTACAGAGGGGTGGCATTCCGAGCATCGGAATGACGGGGTGTTTTTATTGAAGAAAGTAATTTCAATATAAAGAACCCCAATTTGATATGGAGACAGCGATTAATCTAATAGAGCTGTTTTTAAACCCGATGTCGCGGATTTGTAATCCGTGACTATTACTTTGTTATTACTTAAACATAATAAAAATATTAAAACACAAGCTTCATCAATTCGCTGGCGAATTCTCATTTTGTTCACTTAAAAAAAAGTAATTCAATTATAAGAATCTTTGCGTTTCAAAAAATTATTCTCCCACTGAAACAGATTCCTAATCGTGAGTAAAAAACAGAACCCTGTCATTCTGAACGAAGCGTAGCATAGTGAAGAATCTCTTCATAAAGCAAAATATTTCAACTTCACGACTTCACCCCGCACTCATAACTCATAATTCATCCCTCATCCTTCATCCCTCATAATTCACGTCTTCACATCCTCATCATTTTAAAATTCATGATATATGTCATTATATTTATTTAGAATAATTATAAATAATATATATATTTGCATTGTTATTTAAAATCGTTCTAAATAAATATGAGAAAAATCGCTTTACCTATTGTCCTCTTCAGTTCATTTTCTCAGTTCTACGCACAAGTAGATACTACCAAAGTCGAAAATATTACTGAAGTAATCATCAATCACACGAAGAAATATAAAAATGAAAATGCTTTTTCAGTTTCTAAACTCAATTTAAAGGATATTGAAAATCCTCAAGTCTATAATAGTATTCCAAAGGCAATACTGAAAGACCAAGTTTCCACCAATTTTAAGAATGTATTAACCAATGCTACAGGGATTACAAGACTTTGGGAAAGTACTTCCAGAGGTGGAGACGGCGCAGAATATTACACCATGCGTGGTTTTTCTACACAGTCCAGATTGGTAAATGGTATGGCGAGCTTCAACAATGGTGGTCTCGACCCTGCTAATATCGAAAATATTGATGTTATCAAAGGTCCTTCGGGTACTTTGTACGGCGGAAATTTGGTTTCCTACGGCGGTTTGGTAAATATACAGACCAAAAAACCTTATGATAAATTGGGAGGCGAAATAAATTATGTTACAGGGACTAACGCCCTGAATAGAGTAACTATTGATGTAAATACTCCTGTCAAAAATGGGCTTTTTCTTCGCTTAAATTCTGCCTATCATACTGAAAATTCTTTTCAAGATACTGGATTTTATAAATCTTTCTTTATAGCTCCCTCTTTAAAATATGTCGCAAATGATAAATTGACGTTTTTGGTGAATACCGAATTTAAAAGCAATGAGACAGCCAATGCACCAATGATTTTTTTGAGCAGATATGCTCCTTTATCGTTTAATTCCATAGATATTTTTGAAGCTAATTATAAAAAATCCTACACTAGTAACAATCTTACTACCAAAAATCCAACATTCAATTTGCAATCCCAAATGATATACAAATTATCAAATAAATGGACGTCTCAGACTCAATTTTCTAGCAGTTCAAGCAAAGCTATGGGGTATTACCAATATTTGTGGGATAGTGCAAATGGTGATGAATTTACAAGATTTATTTCCAAATCCAATAGTGAAACATTGGCAACCGGAATTCAGCAGAATTTTATTGGCGATTTCAATGTTGGAAATATGAGAAATCGTCTGGTAGTAGGCTTGGATTATCTCAACACGAAGGTGGTAAACAATGATTCTGAATGGAGAGCATTTGGAACGGTTTCCTTAAAAAATCAAACTGATTCTTCCACGCTGACTTCGCAAGGGGCAGATGCAGCCCTTTTAGACGCAAAAGTTGTTCCTGCAACTGCAGAAATGAATATTAAGAGTGCCTATTTCTCAAATGTATTAAACATCTTACCAGAATTATCTGCAATGTTAAGTCTACGCGTGGATAATTTCAGCGGCAAACCTACACAATGGTCCACTGAAGAAGTGGATGGCCAAACCACCTTTTCTCCAAAATTTGGTTTGGTATATCAACCGATTCTCAACAAACTATCTCTTTTTGCAAATTATATGAATGGATTCCAATATTTAACGCCACAAAAAGTAACCGATGCTAACGGAAATAACCCTACTATAAAAATATTTGATCCTGAAAGAGCTAATCAATGGGAAGTGGGGGCAAAAGCCAATCTTATTGACAATAAACTTTCTGTAACTGCAAGCTATTATGATATTAAAGTAGCAAACAAAATAATGGCAGACCCTAATAATATGAACAATTCCATACAAGGGGGTGAAGTGTTCAGTAAAGGATTTGAATTAAGTGCTGTCGGGAATCCAATAAAAGGGCTTAATATCATTGCAGGATTCAGTAAAAATAGGAGTGAACAGGTAAGCGGAGATTCCACTTACAACGGTTTACGTCCCGAAGAAGCTGGACCAGAAACTTTAATTAATTTTTGGGCAAACTATAAAATTCAACAGGGTAATTTTAGAAACTTTGTTGCAGGGTTCGGTTTTAATCACGCTTCAGAACATAAAACACTTAACAGAACAGGAATCGGAATTTTCGAGTTGCCTAGTTATACGATTGCCAATGCCATGATTGGCTATCANNGTTTTAATGGTCACAAAAGTTGGCAGATTTCTTCTGCTAACTTTTGATTTTAATAAAAAGCAATGAATAATAGACACGAACATCGCCTAAAAAATAAAAAATCTCTTTTCAAAAAATGGATGGGTAAATTCCATCTATGGCTAGGACTTTCCACAGGTCTTATTGTATTTATCGTAAGCATAACTGGCGCTTTGTATGTTTTTAAAGAAGATATACAATATGCTCTAAGAAAAGATTTTATCTACCATTCAGAACAAAATATTGCTGGAAAATCAACTTTGCCTTTACGGGTTTTAGAACAAAAAATAAACGAACAAAATCCTGAAAAATATCCCTTGCATTGGGTAGAAATTCCCATTGATAAAAGCAAATCTTACAAGTTTTACTATTACGAAAGAAATCCTGATGCTTGGAATTATTTTGATGAATATCAAATTTATAAGACTGTTTATATTAATCCATTTACAGGGAAGATTCTTTCCGTTCAAGACGAGAAAAACGGATTTTTTAATATCGTTAAATTCATTCACTGGAGTTTTTTACTCAAATCAGATTGGGGGAAATATGTGGTCGGGATTCCGGTTCTTATTTTTGTTTTTATGCTAATTTCGGGCATTATTTTGTGGTGGCCAAGAAATAAAGCCGCCAGAAAACAACGCTTTTGGTTTCAGTGGAAAAATATTAAAAATTGGAAACGAAAGAATTACGATTTGCACAGTATTTTAGGCTTTTATGCATCTTTTATTGCTCTTATTGTGGCAATGACAGGCCTTTTTTATTCGTTCTTTTTTATACAAGCATTTTTTTATTTTATTTTTTCTGGAGGTAATACGGTATATCCTGATTTCTCACATATAAAAACGAAAGACCCAATCGAAATGAAAAGTACACAGACTTTAGATAAAATTGCACTGCAGGTAGAACAGCATTATCCCAATTATTCAGCATATACAATAGATTTAGGGCATCCGCATTTAGACGATCATGAACATGAAAATTTTACCGTTTATGTAAGAGGTTTAGAAGATAAATACTACATTTACAGCGAAATGATTTTTGATGAAAATTCCGGGAAACTTCTTATGAACCGTCCTTATGAAAAAAGAAATTTTGGAGAAAAATATGTGGCGGCCAATTATGACATTCACGTAGGGGCAATTTTGGGAACTTTTGGAAAAATCTTGGCATTTATATCCAGTTTGATTTGTGCAAGTTTACCCATCACAGGATTTTTAGTTTGGTGGGGTAGGAAAAAGAAGGTAAAACCCATGTAACACTCTATCACAAAATCCAAATAAATAAAAATTATTTAAAACTTAAGTTTCAACAATTCACTAGAGAATTCCCACTTTGCTTACTTAAAAAAAGCAATTCAAGAAAAAAAATCTTTGCGATTCAAAAACAATTTTCCCAATGATATAGATTCCTAATCGTGAGTAAAAATAGAACCGTGTCATTCTGAACGAAGCGTAGCATAGTGAAGAATCTCTTCATAAAGGAAAATATTTCAACTTCACGACTTCACCCCGCACTCATAACTCATAACTCATAATTCATAACTGATAACTCACAACTTACGCCTTCACGACTCATCGACTTTACCCCTCATCCTTCATCCTTCACCACATCGCTTCAAAGCGAATGAATTTCGCCAACTTAGCTCACTTAAAAAAAGCAATTAAAGAAAAAAAATCTTTGCGATTCAAAAAAATCCCCCAATAATATAGATTCCTAATGGTGAGTAAAAAACAGAACCCTGTCATTCTGAACGAAGCACAGCGCAGTGAAGAATCTCTTCATAAAGCAAAATATTTCAACTTCACGACTTCACCCCGCACTCATAACTCATAACTCACAACTTACGCCTTCATGACTCATCGACTTTACCCCTCATCCTTCATCCTTCACCACATCGCTTCAAAGCGAATGAATTTCGCTAACTTTGCTTCCTTAATAATATAGGAATAATAAAAAATCTTTGCGTTTCAAAAATAATTCTCCCATTGAAACAGATTTCTAATCGTGAGTAAAAAACAGAACCCTGTCATTCTGAACGAAGCGTAGCATAGTGAAGAATCTCTTCAAAAAGCAAAATATTTCAACTTCACAACTTTACCCCGCACTCATAACTCATAACTCATAACTCATAACTCATAACTCATAATTCACGACTTCACGACTCATTAAATATTAAAGAGATTGAAAAGGCAGAAATTCTTCAGTTCATTAGAAATTGACTTGCGATTGATGTCCTAGGAAACCGCAAGCGTTAAAAAAATGTTTAGCTTTTTCGTTAAAAAAGTCTGCTGTTTAAGCTCGGCATTCTGCCGAGTGAGTTTCAGAGTTTTTAGAAAAGGCTAAACATTTTTAGCTGAGGATTTCCAGACTTGAAACCTAGCGAAGCGGTTCGCCGATTCCTTTGGAAATAATAAAAATGGTTGAGGCAACTTTTGGTTCTTTTGGTTCAAGCCAAACCTAACGGAGTGGTTCGACGAAGTCAAAAGAACATACAATAAAAAATCACGCATCCTCCTACACTTTACCAAAGAATCCCAACATAACTGCTATGTTATAGTATAGTTGTAGTATAGTTAAAGTATAGCAAAGGTACTGATGAAGAATGTAAATCTTATATCTTCTTCATCTCAAAAGAAGGGGATAGTCTATTATCAAATCACTAAGAAATACAGAAAAACAAAGATTAATCTTAGCTTTTGTAAGGGTTTTAGACATTTATTTCCTAAAAAAAACTATTTTTACTTCATTAAAAATGATAAAAAAATGAAATTGACAAGAATTTTTGTTCCAATAGTAGCATCACTGGTATTCTACAGTTGTGCTTCTAATAATCTATCCTACGAAGGAAAAGCTTTTAAAACCGCCTATGAATCCATTAAGGCAGATGAACTAAAGAAAAACCTCATGGTCATTGCTTCAGACGAGATGGAAGGCAGACAAACCGGCTCTGAAGGTCAAAAAAAAGCAGGCGTTTACATGATAGATTACTATAAAAACTTAGGCGTTTCTTATCCAAAAGCATTGGGAAGTTATTATCAAAAAGTCCCAAAAGAAGCACTAAAAAGCAGAAGAGGAGAGCTTCCTGACTCAGAAAATATACTGGCATTTATAGAAGGAACAGAAAGACCTGAGGAAATCATCGTGATTTCTGCACATTATGACCACGTTGGAACCAATAATGGAGTAGTGTACAATGGAGCAGATGACGACGGAAGTGGAACAGTTGCGGTAATGGAAATCGCAGAAGCATTCCAACAAGCCAAGAAAGCAGGAAAAGGTCCGAAACGTTCCATTCTTTTCTTACATGTAACTGGGGAAGAACACGGCTTATTGGGTTCTAAATATTATTCCGAGAATCCAGTATTTGATTTAAAGAACACTGTGGCAAACCTAAATATCGACATGATTGGTAGAAGTGATAAAGAAAACGAAGGCAAAAACTATGTCTACGTCATCGGTTCTGATATGCTTTCTACTGAATTAAAAAAAATAAATGTAGCAGCCAATAAAGCGACTCAAAATCTAGAACTCAACTATAAATATGATGATCCGAATGACCCAATGAGATTATACTACAGAAGTGACCATTATAACTTTGCAAAACACGGAATTCCTGTGGCGTTCTTCTTTGATGGCATTCACGAAGATTATCATCAACCAACAGATGATCCGGAGAAAATAGATTATCCATTACTTCAAAAAAGAGCACAACTCGTTTTTGCAACCGCTTGGGAATTAGCCAATCGCAAGGAGAGAATTGTGGTAGATAAAAAGTAGTTATAGAATTGTAGAGCGATAGAATTGTAGAGCTAATTTTTTTTTAAAAATTTTTATTTTCTATAATTCCCCAATTCTACCATTCTCCCATTCTCCCATTCTCCCATTCAAAAAGTAGCCTCAACAGGAATCGAACCTGTATCTAAAGTTTAGGAAACTTCTATTCTATCCATTGAACTATGAGGCCAAAATTTATGAATTTAAAAGTAAGAAAATATATTCAATAAAAACATTGATTTTTATCAATAGGAGCGGACTAAAGTCCGCTTTTTTAATTAATAATTTATAGGGCTTTAGCCGAAATTTAAAGAAGACAAAAATAAAAGAACCCACTCTTTAGAAGCAGGTTCAGTAGATAAAGACATCTCATTTTTTTAGTTAAAAGCCAAAAGAAAAGGAAAGCCGACGATGCTTCCCTTAAATTTTTATCTCAAATTTAATGATGATTTCGAGTGAATTGGATACAGAAAAATGCATAACTTTTATTTTCCTGAATTAAAATTACAAATTATTCTAAATCAGTATATTAACGGAATGTTAATATTCACATGTTCTGCACAATTTTTTTGTTTATAAATATTGCAATGCAAATTCTAATGCTCTTTTTTCAGTGTAAAAAGCATTCTTTTCTTCCATAAATCCTACATGTCCACCAAAATCTGGAATCTCTAAATGTAAAAAAGAGTTGACTAATGCTTCTTCTTTAGGAAAGCAACTTTCAGAAAGAAAACTGTCATTTTTAGCATTGATAAGGAGTGTAGGAATTTTAATATTCTTTAAAAACTGCTTGGAACTGCATTTTTCATAATAATCAAAAGCATCTGTAAAACCATTAACTTTCGATGTGTAAACATTATCAAATTGCTTTAAATTTTTAATATTTTTAATTTCTGCTGCGGATAAATATTCTGGAAATCTTTTGCATTTAAGTAACGTTTTCGTTTTCAAGGTTTTCAGAAAATTATCGGCATACAAACGATTTCTTCTAGAGGTTAATTTCTGCATAGAACCTTTTAAATCTATGGGTGTAGAAATAGCGATAACCGCTTTTATTTTATCAGAAATGTCTCTGCTTTCACCAGCGTATTTCAAACACAAATTTCCACCAAGACTAAACCCTTTCAGAATGATTTTTTCATAGTTTTTAGAAAGCACCTTTTCTATCACTTCTTGCACATCATCGGTTCTTCCAGAATGGTAAGAATAATGAACTTTATTGCTTTCTCCGGAACAATCTCTGTGATTTACAGCACAACAATCAAAGCCGTTTTCATTGAAAATTTTGGCTGCTCCCAACATATAATGTCTCTGTGCGCTACCTTCTAAACCATGAAATAAAATAATACAACGGTCTGTTTTTTCTTGGGCAAAACTCCAATCTAAATCCAGAAAATCGCCATCAGAAAGTTCTAGTCTTTCTCTTTGTTGAGTTACACCATCAACTTTTCTAAACAAAGCACTGTAAATCGTAGAAAAATCTCCATTTCTGAAGATTTTTTTAGGTTGATATTCGGAAGGAAGAATAGGCATTCAATTATAATTTTTCAGCAACAAATTTCGCTGTTCTAGAGAATTTATCTTGTGCCAAATCTTCTGGAGTTCCTGCAAAAACTACTTCTCCACCGTGTTTTCCAGCATCTGGACCGATGTCAATGATGTAATCTGCAGACTTAATAATATCTGGCTGATGTTCAATGACAATCACAGAATGTCCTAAACCAATTAATGCCTGAAGTGATTTCAAAAGTTTATTAATATCATGAAAATGCAATCCTGTACTTGGTTCATCGAAAACGAAAAGGGTTTTTTCTGTTGTAGCACCTTTTACCAAAAACGAAGCCAGTTTTACCCTTTGAGCTTCACCACCAGAAAGCGTAGAAGAACTCTGACCGAGTTGCAAATACCCTAAACCTACATCTTGTAAAGGTTTCAACTTAGTCACAATTTTTTCTTCGTGGTTTTCAGAGAAAAATTCAAGTGCTTCATCTACAGTCATGTGTAAAATATCAGAAATATTTTTTTCATCGTATTTTACTTCCAGAATTTCATCTTTGAAACGGGTTCCATGGCAATGTTCGCATTCCAGCTCAATGTCTGCCATAAACTGCATAGAAACCGTAATTACACCTTCTCCTTTGCATTCATCACATCTTCCACCATCTACGTTGAAAGAAAAATGCTTTGGTTTCAAACCTTGAACTTTTGCAGATTTCTGCTTCGCAAAAAGGTCTCTGATGTCGTCATAAGCCTTCAAATAAGTGACAGGATTAGAACGAGACGATTTTCCGATAGGGTTTTGGTCGATGAGTTCTATATTTTGAATCACTTTTTTAGGAAATTCCACCGAATCGTAATCTGCTTTTTTGCCGCCCATTCCTAATTCAATTTGAATGGCATTCGTGAGAATTTCTTTCATTAAAGTAGATTTTCCACTGCCCGAAACTCCCGAAATTACGGTGAGAACTTCTAGTGGAACATCTACATCTATGTTTTTAAGATTATTTTGTCTAGCTCCTTTTATTTTGATGAATTCTTTCGGTTTTCTTCTGGTTTTAGGAACTTCTATTTCTAATCTTCCCGTTAAATATTTCGAAGTCAAAGTATCTGCATCTTTCAATTCCTTGAAATTTCCTGCAAAAACCAATTCACCGCCTAAAAATCCAGCTTCTGGACCTATGTCTATAATATAATCCGCAGCTTTCATCACGTCTTCATCATGTTCTACCACAATCACCGTATTTCCTAAATCACGAAGATTTTTAAGAACTTCAATTAAATTTTCGGTATCTCGTGAATGCAGACCAATACTTGGTTCATCAAGAATATAAATACTTCCCACCAAAGAACTACCGAGCGAAGTCGCGAGATTAATTCTCTGCGATTCTCCACCAGAAAGCGTGTTAGAAGTTCTATTTAAAGTCAAATATCCTAAACCAACTTTATTCAAAAATTCTAAACGAGTGTTGATTTCGTAGGTTAATCTTTTGGCAATTTCCGCATCGTGTTGGTTGAGTTTCAGGTTTTTCATTAATGGTAACAATTCGTCCAAAGGAATTTCTACCAACGATTGAATATCGTGACCATCAATTTTTACATATTCTGTTTCTGGACGAAGACGTTTTCCTTCACAAGTTGGACAAAGTGTTTTTCCACGGTATCTGGAAAGCATGACTCTGTACTGAATTTTGTACAAATTTTCTTCCAGCATTTTGAAAAAATTATCAATGCTCGGGAAGTTTTTGGTTTTATCGCCTCTCCAAAGATAATTTTTCTGCTCTTTGGTTAATTGATGATAAGGCTTATGAATAGGGAAATGTTTTGCTTTTTTGATGAAATCTCTTTTCCATTCGCTCATAGATTCTCCTTTCCAAGAAGCAACTGCATCTTCAAAAACGGATAAATTTTTATTCGGTATGACTAAATCTTCATCTATGCCGATAACTTTTCCGTAACCTTCACATTCTGGACAAGCGCCATAAGGATTATTAAAACTGAAAAAATGAACATTGGGTTCGTTAAACGTGATTCCATCCAATTCAAATTTATTAGAAAATTCTTTTACGTTTTCGGTTTCAACTTCTTTCAAAGAGCAAGTTCCGTGACCTTCATAAAACGCCATCTGAACAGAATCTGCCAATCTTTGAAGGAAATGTTCGTCATTGTCATAAGAAAATCTGTCAATCACGAGATGAATTTTCATAGATTCTTCTGGAACGAAACCAAAACTTTCTAAATCTTCAATATTCGCAAGGTTTCCATTGATTTCTAATCTTGTAAAACCTGCAACTTTTAATGTTTTGAGTTGTTCTTTGAATTTTTTGACTTCAAAAAGAAGCGGCGCTCTCAGAAGAAATGTTTTTCCTTCATTTTTTTCGATATAATCTATCACATCTGTCACCGAATCTTTTTTCACTTCGTCTCCAGAAATAGGAGAGTAGGTTCTGCCAACTCTAGCAAAAAGGAGTTTCAGGTAATCATAAATTTCGGTAGAAGTTCCTACAGTAGAACGAGGATTGCTAGAAATTACCTTCTGCTGAATGGCAATAGAAGGCGCTAAACCTTTGATGTCATCAATTTTTGGTTTTTCTAGTTTACCAAGAAACTGACGAGCGTAAGAACTCAAAGATTCTACATAACGTCTTTGTCCTTCCGCATAAATAGTGTCAAAAGCAAGCGAAGATTTTCCGCTTCCTGAAACACCAGTAATTACGATGAGTTTGTTTTTCGGAATCAGTACATCTATGTTTTTGAGATTATTAAGATGTGCGTTTTTTACGAAAAGATGTTTTTTGATATCGATTTCTTGAGTTGTAATCATAATGAATTGAAGAAGAGCAAAATTACGGAAAAATTACCAAATTTTGAAAGGAGAATTATGGATAAAACTTGTAAAATTTAACATGAAATAATTTGAAAATTCAAAAAAATGCAATTTTTAGAGTTCAAATTGTAATTAAAAAAAGTAATTATGAAAAAATTCATTAATCACCTAATTACACATTTGATGAAAATGAGATAGCTAGTGTATTTATCTAGCAACTATAAAGGACACAGATATTTTTTGTGTCCTTTTTTATTTGTAAAAAAATTTAAGAATTTTAATTTTTTTACTCTAAATTTTTCATATAAATTTGGCCGATTTTTTATGAAAAATTAAAATATGAAAAAAACAATTTTAAGCGCAGCTCTGTTGGCACTTTTCGTAAGTGTTCATGCGCAAGAAAGAACAATTGATGAGGTAGAATTAACTGGTAAACTGGTGAATATGCCTTTCAAAAAATCTAATGTAAATATCACAGTTATTACAAAATCTGAAATTCAGAATAGTCCCGCTCAAAGCATTGAAGAAGTAATTGCCTATTATACAGGTGCAGATATCAGAAAACGTGGTGCAAATGGCGTTCAGACCGATATTTCTCTCAGAGGAAGTTCTTTTGAACAAGTTTTGGTTTTGATAAATGGCGTGAGAATGAATGATGCGCAAACTGGTCACAATACCATGAATTTTCCGTTTGATTTAGCTTCTGTAGAAAAAATTGAAATCTTAAAAGGTCCTGCTGCAAGAAGATACGGACAAGGAGCTTATGCAGGTGTGGTAAATGTTGTAACTAAAGTTTCTGCAGAAAACAATTTAACGATTAATGGTGAAGTTGGGGATTTTTCTACGCATGGTTTCGGTGTTGCTGCAAATTTCGGCAGCGAAAAATTTAGAAATTTTATTCAGGTTAATAATACAGAATCAAATGGTTATCGATACAATACCGATTATAAAATTAAAAATATCTGGTATCAAAATCAATTTGACATAGAAAACGGGAATGTGAAATTTCAAGCTGGAATTCAAGAAAAAAAGTTCGGAGCCAACGGTTTTTATGCTTCACCAGCTTTCAAAGATCAATATGAAGAAGTGCAAACTTCTTTAGTGGCGGCTTCTCTAGAGAAAAAAGTGAACGAAAATCTAGGTTTTGCAACGCGTTTGTATTGGAGAAGAGCACAAGATATGTATTTATTCATCAGAAATAATCCTGCAGCATACAGAAATATGCACATCGGAAATAATGTAGGAATTGATGCGAATGTAAATTACAAATCAGAACTCGGAATTACAGGATTGGGAGTAGATGTTAGAAAAGAATTTTTAGAAAGTAACCGATTAGGAAGCAGAGAAAGAACCGTTACCAATGCTTTTCTAGAGCATCATCTGTCGTTTTTTAATGAAAAACTAAATATTACTCCGGGAATTTCTTTCACGAGTTTTAGCAATGATAAAACCTATTTTTATCCAGGAATTGATGCAAGTTTTACCAATGGAAATTCTAAATTTTTTGGAAATTTTTCTAAAGTGAATAGAATTCCTACTTACACCGATTTGTATTACGTAAGTCCTTCAGAACAAGGAAATGCGAATTTGGTTGCCGAAGAAGCATTAACAGGAGAGTTCGGTTATATTTTCAAAACCAATAAAACTTTGCTCAAAGCATCTGCATTTTGGAGAAAATCTGATAATGCTATCGATTGGCAAAAAGCAACGCCAACTTCACCTTGGACTGCACAAAACATCGGGAAAATTGAAACCAAAGGTTTAGAATTAGAAGCAGATTATCAGTTCGCTTCATGGATTGGAACTTCTGTAGGTTATACGTATATAGATAATCAAAGATTAGCCAGCAATATTGTTTCTAGATATTCTTTAGATAATTTAAAACATCAGTTGGTAGCCAAATTGAGAAATAAATTCGGAAATTTTTCGAATGAACTGATTTACAGACATAATGATAGGGTTTCTCTAGGAAGTTATAATCTATTAGACAATAAATTAAACTACACTGCAAACCAATTTAACATCTACGTTTTGGTGAATAACATTACAAATGTAAAATACACTGAAACTTCTCTGGTAGAAATGCCCGGAACGTGGTTTCATTTAGGTTTTACCTATCAATTTAAATTATAATTGTTAAATCCCGAGAAAAAATCTATTCTCGGGATTTTTTTATAGAAAATGCCCATTAAAAAAGAAAAATTTCGTTACTTTTACCAAAGGATTAATCATTTTAAAAACCATGAAAAAACTTATTATTCTTTTCTTTTCCATCTTTTCATTGTTCTCTTATTCTCAAGAAGATTTTAAGAAAAAAATAGCGCAAGATGCTTGTAAATGCATTGGAGAAATAAAATTGGAGAAAAAATCTAAAGAAATGATGCAGATGCAATTAGGCTTGTGCTTTATAAAAGCATCAACTCCTTACAAAGATCAAATCAAAAAAGAATATGGTATTGATTTGTCAAAAGATATTTCGAATGAGGCTAAAATGGAAGAATTGGGCGAGAAATTAGGTATACTAATGGTTTCAGAATGTGCAGATACTTTTATCAATTTTGTAGACCAGTCTGGTCTTACTGATGAATATGCAAAAGATTCTACTTCAGAAGAAAATTCAGCGGAATTTATGAATGGTGAAATCACCAAAATAGAAAAAGATAGCTTCGTTATTTTTTATTTGAAAGGCGATAATGGTATTTTAACCAGATTTTATTGGATTTCTAATGTAGATTCTAATATAGAACTCGAAAAGAAATATCAAGATTTAGTGGGTAAAAAAGTAAATATCACTTATT
>DITA01000117.1:0-39616 GCA_002422665.1 Flavobacteriales bacterium UBA6196 | reverse complement strand
AACTCTTGCTTCTAGGAACTAAATAAAGAAGAACACAAATGGAATTACAGCCTTGTCATTTTTTGACAAGGCTTTTTTTATTTGTAAAATTTTTGTCATTTTGAGCGCAACGAAGTGAAGTCGAAAAATCTTAATTGATTTTAATTAGATTCTTCATTGCATAATGCTTCGCAAAATTTCATTCAGAATGACAAAAAAATTAGAAAAATTGTAAATACCAGCTTGATAAATTTGCCAAAGCAAATAAATCTTTGCTTACTTTCAATAGTCATAAAATTATAAAATCTTTGCGTTTTTTTGAAATCAGAATATTTAGAAATAATTTTCACTATTTTTGAAATATGAAAATCAATATCAGACCTATTCAACCATCAGACAACGCTATTTTAGCCAAAATCATCAGAAGTTGTTTCCATGATTTCAAAGTAAAATGTACTGCAGGAACCGTTTATACAGATCCTACAACAGATGATTTGTATTCGCTTTTTCAAACGCCAAAATCTCAACTTTGGGTTGCAGAAGCAGATGATGAAATCGTAGGCTGTTGCGGAATTTTCCCCACCGAAAATCTTCCAGAAGGTTGTACAGAACTCGTAAAATTCTACATTTCTAATGAAGGAAGAGGAAAAGGAATTGGCAGATTATTGTTAGAAAAAACCATAGAAACCGCTCAAGAATTGGGATATTCACAGATATATTTAGAAAGCATTCCAGAATTTTCTACCGCTGTTTCCATTTACGAAAAACAAGGTTTCCAATACCTGAATCAACCACTCGGAAATACAGGTCATGATGGTTGTAATCTTTGGATGCTGAAAGAAATGAGCAATGAACAATAAGCAATGAGTAATTGTTTTAAAATCGTTATTTTTGCATAAATTTTTAAATTACTTATTACTCATTACCAATTACTCATAAAAAATGAAGCCAAGTTTAGCGAAAGGAACCAGAGATTTTACAGCGCAGGAAGTTTATCGCAGAAAATACATTATCAATACTTTACAGAAGAATTTTGAATTGTTCGGATTCCAACCTTTGGAAACACCAAGTTTTGAAAATTTATCAACTTTGACCGGTAAATACGGGGAAGAAGGAGACCGTTTGATTTTTAAAATCCTAAACTCTGGAGATTACGCTGCCAAAACAAAAGAAGAAGATTGGAATGCTAAAAATTCTCAAAAACTCATCGCTCAGATTTCAGAGAAAGCTTTAAGATATGATTTAACCGTTCCTTTTGCACGTTTTGTAGCCATGAATCAAGGAACGCTTACTTTTCCTTTTAAACGTTACCAAATTCAACCAGTTTGGAGAGCAGACAGACCGCAAAAAGGACGTTTCAGAGAGTTTTATCAGTGCGATGCAGATGTAGTTGGTTCCGAAAGTCTTTGGCAAGAAGTAGAATTGGTTCAATTGTATTTGAAGTCTTTCAAAGAATTACAAATTCCTGTAAAAATCCATATCAACAATCGTAAAATCCTTTCTGGTTTAGCAGAATTTGCCAATATTTCTGAGCAATTGATTGATTTTACAGTGGCTTTGGATAAATTAGATAAAATCGGTAAAGATGGTGTAGTAAAAGAATTGAAAGAAAAGAACATTTCTGATGAAGCGATAGAAAAACTATCTTTCCTTTTTGATAATAAACCTCAATCTGAAGTTTTAGAAATTCTTAAAACCAATTTTGCCAATGTAGAAATCGGGAAAAGTGGAGTAGAAGAACTAGAATTTGTTTTAGAAAATTGTAAAAACCTAGGCATAGAAGATGAGTTGGTGTTCAACATCACTTTAGCGCGTGGTTTAGATTATTATACTGGTGCTATTTTCGAGGTAAAAGCACAAGGTGTAGAAATGGGTTCCATTGGTGGCGGTGGAAGATACAACAATCTTACCGAAGTTTTCGGGGTGAAAAACGTTCCAGGAATTGGAATTTCTTTCGGCTTGGATAGAATTTATCTCGTGATAGAAGAACTGAATCTTTTCCCACAAAATTCTGAAAGAAAAATAGAATATCTTTTTGCCAATTATGGTGAAAAAGAAGCTACAGAAGCCATGAAGGTTTTAGCAAAACTTCGTGAGAAGGGAATCGCTGCAGAAATTTATCCTGAAAGTGCCAAACTGAAAAAACAATTTACCTACGCCGAAAAGAAAGGCATAGAAAACCTTATTTTCTTGGGTGAACAAGAGATTGCAGATGGAAACATCACCATCAAAAATCTAACTTCAGGTGAACAGAAAACTATGAAAATTGAAGAGTTCTTATCATAAAAAAAGCCATCGTAAAGATGGCTTTTTTGTTTATGCTTGTTGAGCGTTTTCTACTTTTTCTTCTACTGTCTCTTTCGCTTCTTCCATTTTGGTTTCCGCTTGAGATTTTAAATCATTGAATTTTTCTTCGGCTTTGTCTTTTAATTCTTCAGCCTTAGATTTTAGCTCATTACCGTATTTGGTAAGGTTGTCTTTTGCGTTATTCAATAGGTCGTTAACTTTTTGTTTTTCTTCAGGAGTTGCTTTTTTATATCTCCAAAAAGCTAGTGCTCCAAGACTTAAAAGTGCTAATAATTTAGAACTGGTTTTCATAATTTTGGTATTTAGTGATGAATATAATTGGTTGTTGTGAATACAAAATTATTGCATTATCACCCATTAAAGTTACAAAATTAAATTAAAACATTATAGTATTTACGTATTTAATTTATCTTTGAACAAATTAAAAAACAATGGATTATATCAATATCAATAAAAATTCTTGGAACGCCAAAGTAGATTATCACCTAAAATCTGATTTCTATTTTGTAGATGAGTTTATTGCAGGAAGAACTTCTCTTAATGAGCCAGAACTAGAACTTATAGGAGATATTAAAGGAAAGAAAATTCTGCATTTACAATGTCATTTTGGTCAAGATTCTATTTCTTTGGCAAGAATGGGAGCCGAAGTTACTGCAGTAGATTTATCAGATAAAGCGATTTCTGAAGCCAGAATAATAGCCGAAAAATGTGGAGTGGAAGTCAACTTTATAGAATCGAATGTGTATGATTTACCAAATGTTTTAGAGGAGAAATTTGACATCGTTTTTACCAGTTATGGCGTGATTGGTTGGCTTCCAGATTTAGACAAATGGGCAAAAGTGATTCAGCGTTTTCTTAAACCCAATGGCGAATTCATTATGGTAGAGTTTCATCCTGTCATTTGGATGTTTGATGATGATTTCACCAAAATTGCTTATGATTACCAATCTACAGAACCTATTGTAGAAACCTACGAAGGAAGTTATGCAGATAGAGAAGCCAATATTTCCCAAGAATATGTCATGTGGAATCATGCACTTTCTGAAGTTTTCCAAAGTTTAATCAACCAAAATTTGGAGATTAAACACTTTCTAGAATACGATTGGTCGCCTTATGCATGTTTTAAACACACCGTAGAAGTAGAAAAAGGGAAGTATAGAATCAGTAAATTTGATAAAAAAGTGCCTTTGGTCTTCTCTATAAAGGCGATGAATAAAGAATTTTCAAATTAATGATTATTTTGTTTTGTTTTTTATAAATATTTTCTATATTTGTTTCATAATCGATATGATTAATGAAAAACCTATGAAAAAATGTACCTCTCGTGAAAGCGAGAGGTTTTTTTATGCTATTACTTCATTAGTATAAATGGTAATAATTATTCAGCAAGTGGCAGTTTTTACTGAACATGATAAATGACAGTAAGTATTTTAAAATCAGTAAAATAGCCCGTCGTAACTTTATGAAACAAAAAATAACTTTATGAAAAGAATTATTATTACTCTTGGTGTATTATGTTCAGGAGTTATGATGGCTCAAGTAGGTCATCTCATGCAAGGTATAGGTTCAGTAAATATGAGTATGGGTGGTGCAGCAACGGGTCAACCTATTGACATTAGTGGTGCGTTACAGTGGAATCCTGCGGGAATTACAGATTTTAATGGAAATACCGTTTCTGTAAATGCTGGTTTATTTATGTCTAACCCAGAATTATCTTCTTCTTATGGACCAATGTCTGGAGTGACTAAAGACGAAAAAGCCAACTCTATAATGCCTGCTGTTGCAGTAACTTTTGGTAAAAATCCTCATCATAAATTTGGTATTTCTGTTTTCGGAGTGAGTGGTTTTGGGGTAGAATATCCAGAAAGCACTACCAATCCTATCCTCATGTCTCAACAATATGGTGGTTTTGGAAAAGTAGAATCTAATTATATGCTCATGCAAGTGGGTTTTGCGTATGCTTATAAATTCAATGAGAATTTCTCTATGGCAATACAGCCTAACGTAAATTATTCAGCTCTAAAAATTCATCCTAATCCATTGGCTAATCCAAGCATGACTGCAGGTTATCCTAATTCTGATAATGCTTCTGCAATTGGTTTTGGAGCACAAGTTGGGATGTATTTTAAAACCAACAATGGTTTTAAACTGGGTTTATCTTATAAATCACCGGTATACTTTAATGAATTTAAATTTGAGAACACTTATCTAGACAATACTAAAGGAGAAAATGAATTTACGATGAATTTCCCTGCAATTTATTCAGTAGGTGCTGGTTATTCTCATCGTTTATTTGATTTGGCTTTAGATTACAGATATGTAGACTATGCTAATACAGAAGGTTTCTTAGCCAACGGATGGAGCAATTATGGCGCTGTAAAAGGTTTCGGATGGGAAAGCATCGATGTGATTTCTGCAGGGATTCAAATCAAAGCTATTGAAAAAATGCCAATTAGATTAGGATATACTTACAGTTCTAATCCTATTAATCCAGAATTGACAATGTTCTCTGTTCCAGCTTCTGCTATTATTAGAGATGCATACGAAATAGGAGTAGGATATAAATTAAACGACAAATTCACTATCAATGCCAATTACCATTATGGAGCGAGTGATGGCAAAACTTCTGGTGCATTACTTAATCCTATGATGGCATCACCATCTAATCCTTACGGAGCAATTCCTGGAAGCACTGTAGCGTATGAAATGACCACTTCTATGGCTCAAATAGGAGTAGATTTCAAATTCTAAAATATATTAATTTGACTTGAACTCTCCACTATAAACAGTGGAGAGTTTTTTCTCCTATTTATATTTAGAGATGTACATGTATTTCATTTTGAAATTTAATTAACAAATGATAACTTTGTCCTCACAAAATGAACTTATTTTCTCTCCGAAAGGAGAAAACACAAATGATGAAAAGGAAACGCCTCTCAAAGTATTTTGAGAGGCGTTTTTTATGATATTGAAAAAATTCTTAACCTAAGAACGGATACTTGTAATCGGTAGGAGATAAGAAATTTTCTTTGATACTTCTTGCAGAAACCCAACGAAGAAGATTCATTTTAGAACCTGCTTTGTCATTGGTTCCAGAAGCTCTCGCTCCACCAAAAGGTTGTTGACCAACTACAGCACCTGTCGGTTTATCATTGATGTAGAAGTTTCCAGCTGCATTTTCTAAGGCTTTAGTTGCCTCGTTAATCGCATATCTGTCTTGTGCAAATACAGCACCTGTTAAGGCATAAGGTGAAGTTTCATCTACTAATTTTAGGGTAGCTTTCCAATCTTGATCTTCATATACATAAATCGTAAGAATAGGGCCAAAGATTTCTTCTTCCATACTCTCGTAGTGAGGATTTTTAGCTTGAATAACCGTAGGCTGTACAAACCAACCTTTGCTGTCATCACAACCACCACCGAAGATTACTTCTGCATCATTGGCATTTTGAGCTCTTTCGATGTAGCCTTTGCATTTTTCAAAAGAAGCTTTATCAATTACCGCATTTACGAAATTAGAAGGATCTTCTGGACTTCCCATTTTAATTTCAGCCAATTGTTCTCCCATAATTCTTTTTACTTCTCCCCAAAGTGATTGCGGAACGTAAGCTCTAGAAGCAGCAGAACATTTTTGACCTTGATATTCGAAAGCACCTCTTACTAAAGCAGTAGCAACTTGACTAGGAACAGCAGAAGGATGTGCTACTACAAAGTCTTTACCGCCAGTTTCTCCTACAATTCTAGGGTAAGTTTTATATTTATGAATATTTTCGCCGATTTGTCTCCATAATGATTGGAAAACTTCTGTAGAACCTGTAAAATGGATTCCAGAGAAATCTGGGTGTTCTAGAATTTGCTTAGAAGTTTCTGCACCACCAGAGAAAACCATGTTGATAACACCTGCTGGTAAACCCGCTTCTATCAATACATCCATAATGACTTTAGCAGAATAAATCTGTGTTGCAGATGGTTTCCAAACCACTACATTTCCCATCATCGCCATAGAAGTAGGCAAGTTAAGAGAAATCGCGGTAAAGTTAAATGGCGTAATGGCATACGTAAAACCTTCTAATGGTCTATATTCTGCTCTGTTCCAGATTCCTGCATCAGAAACCGGTTGTTCAGAATATAATTCCGTCATAAACTGCACGTTAAAACGTAAGAAATCTATCGCTTCACAAGCTGAATCTATTTCTGCCTGCATTGCATTTTTACTTTGACCAATCATCGTAGCAGCGTTGATTTTGTCTCTGTAAGGACCAGCCAATAAATCAGCCGCTTTCAAGAAAATAGAAGCTCTTTGCTCCCATGGTAAATTAGCCCATTCTGCTCTTGCTTTCAGACAAGAATTGATGGCATCATCTACATGTTGTTTATTTCCTTTGTGGTAATATCCTAACGTGTGTTGATGATCTTGAGGAGAGTGTAGTGATACTTTTTCACCAGTTTTCACTTCTTTTCCGTCAATAACCATAGGGATTTCTACTTCTTCTGACCACATTTTTTGGTAAGTAGCAATCAGTGATTTAATCTCTGCAGAACCAGGAGCATAGCTTCTTACAGGTTCGTTTTTAGGAGTAGGAACTTGCGAAATTGCGAATGACATATACTTTTAAATTTTAGATTTTAATTTGTTGATGAAGATAAGAAACAGTTCTTATTCATATCCTACAAAAATACAATATAAACCTTCACCCACCAAAACACTTCGGTTACATTTTATGGAACTACTAAAAAATAAGTCTAATAGACAAATAAAATAAAAACATTTCCCACAATTCTATAATTTTGCTTAACTAATTTAACCGAAATTTGTAGAAAAATAAAGACAATGAAAATCATAAAAGGATTTGCCATCATGGCAGTAGTAGCCACCATTTTTACTTCATGTGTAGGAATTCCAGAAGGAGTAACGGCGGTACAAAACTTTAACAAAGACAAATATCTAGGCAAATGGTATGAAATCGCAAGGTTTGATTTCCGTTTCGAAAGAAATCTAGACAATACCACAGCGCAATATTCCATCAATCCAGATGGAAGCATCAAAGTACTGAACCAAGGGTACAACTATGTAAAAAAAGAATGGGATTCTGCTGAAGGAAAAGCTAAATTTGTAGGCTCTGAATCTGAAGCGAGACTTAAAGTTTCTTTCTTTGGGCCATTTTACGGCGGATATAACGTAGTAGACATTGACGAAAATTATCAGAATGCCCTTATTTATGGTAATTCTACAAAATATATGTGGATTCTCTCAAGAAATAAAGCTATAGACGAAGCCACCAAAAAAAGATTCATCGAAAAAGCTAAAAAAGACGGTTTCGATGTTTCAAAACTCATCTGGGTAAATCACAACAAAGACTAAAACTCATTTCAATAAAAAAAACCTCGAGACTAGAACTCGAGTTTTTCTTGACTTTAATATTAGCCTCAACCTTTACCTTTACCTTTACCTTTACCTCGAACTTCATCCATCATCCTTACTTATACCTATCTCCCAAATCGATAATATTCAGCTAAAGCATTTTCCTTGTTTTGTAAAAGGTCAACGATAATTTTTCTTCCTTGTGTAGAAAATGTAATGCCATTTCCGCCAAAACCTAAGCAAAATAAACAGTTTTTATATTCTGGTGATTCCCCAATATAAGGCAAACCATCTTTGGTGGTTCCAAAAATTCCACCCCAAGAAATATCTTCGATGAAGTCTAAATCTGGTAGGGTTTTCTTTAGTTTTTTAATAAGCGTTTTGCTCTTTTCTTCTTTAATATTTTGTTGAAGTATGGTATCTTTATACACAGAATCTTCGCCGCCAACTAAAAATCTACCATCATCCGTAGTTCTCATATACAGATATGGATCTTGCGTGTCCCAAATCAAAATCTTTTCTAGATTTTTATTATAGGTTTGCGTCGGCTCACTCACGGTTGCGTAAGTATAAATCAAATCGGCAACTTTTTCTTTGAGTAAATTTAAAGATTCAAAACCTGTGCAGAACACTATTTTTTGAGCACGAATGGTATGATTTTCTTGCGTAATGACTTTCGGAGTTGTGCCTTGATCTTGAATGCTTTTAATTTCGGTCTGGTCAAATACTTTCATGCCTCTTTTTACGTTAAAAGCGATAAGTTCATGCGCCATTTGATACGCATCTACACTAGCGGCAGTATCACTTAGAATACCACCCTGAGAAACAATACCATAAGTTTTTTGGATTGTTTCTGGCTCTAACCATTTTACACCCAATTGATATTTTTTTCTAATTTCAAATTCCTGATAAAGTTCTTTTACAGCGGTTTTGTTATGTGCAATGTAGAGTGACTTCTTCATTTGGAAACCACAATTTAATTTTTTGGTTTTCACCAATTTTTTTAAATCTTGAATAGCAGTGATGCCTTCTTGATAACAAAGTGCTGCAGCTTCGTCACCGATTTTCTTTGCCAAATCTTTTAGCGGCTCATCTATTTCATACTGCAACATGCTGGTAGTAGCACTCGTGCTTCCTTGTCCGATGTCTCGTCTGTCGATGAGAGTCACTTCGTAACCTGCATCCATTAATGCATCAGAAATCAGAGCGCCGGTAATGCCACCACCAATCACCAAAATCTCAGTTTTAATGTTGTTCTGTAAACTGGGATAGGTGTAGAGTAGCCCATTTTTGAGCAACCAAAAAGATTCAAAGGTGCGTAACCTCATATCATTTGTGTTTTAAAAGTTTTGCAAGGAGCTTATTTCTTTCCTCGTGAGAATAGCCAGAATATTACGACTAACACTAAGGCAATTAAGAAAAATCCCCAATACATTCCTGCTTTGAAAACGGTTTCTACCGCTTCACAACTCGTCAATAAGGTCAATAAAAATAAAGCTACGGTGGATAAAATATACTTTTTCATAAGGTTAAATTTTAGGTTAAACGAAATATTGTCTGAGTTGCCAAGCCATTTTTTCATGGTCTTGCATCAACCCGGTTAAAAAATCTGCGGTTCCTTTATCTTCATATTTTTCTTCACAGTCGTCTATGGCGGTTCTGAGGGATTTTACAATACTTTCATGGTCTTGCAAAAGTTCTTTTGCCATTTCCAGAGGAGCAGGGCATGTTCCAGGGCTTTCTTTAAGCTGTGAAAGTTCTGCAAACTCTATAGTGGTTCCTATTGCCATTCCGCCAAGCGTAGAGATGCGTTCGGCAACTTCATCGATTGCTTTTTCCATTGCTTCATACTGTTCTTCGAAGAGGCGGTGAAATTGCATGAAGTCTGGTCCTTTCAGATTCCAGTGAAACTTTCTGAGTTTTAAGTATAACACATTGCCATCTGCTAAGATGGTATTAAGGGTATCGCTTACTTTTTTAAGGTTTCCGGCACTGATGCCGATGTCTACTTTCATAATAATTATATTTTGTGTTGGTGTTGATACAAAAGTAGAATACAATCAAGCAGTGGGACTTATATAATCCTGATGATTTGTTATAAAATTTTGAGGGAATATATAGGGTATTGTTCCCCGACATCAAATACCTCTCAACGACATTTTTCATACACTATCTATGCTTCATCTATGCTTTATCTTGTGGGAAGCGGGGGATAGGTGATGTAGTGATGAAGTGATGAAGTGATGAGGTTACGAAGTAAAGGGATTGTCTTTTATAAATTTTAAATCACAAGGTTCACGGAGATTTTGTGAAATGATTGCGTTTTTGAGTTCTCAAAGGAACATCGTAGATGTTCTATAGAGCACACAAATTTTAATGCAATAGAAATAATGTGCCTTCGACTACGCTCAGGCACCGTGTAATAGAAGAATTGATGGCTGAGCTTGTCGAAGCCACTGTGGGTATAATTTTTGTGTTTATTTTAATATCACAAAGTCCACGGAGATTTTGTGAAATGATGGCGTTTTTGAGTTCTCAAAGGAACATCAGAGATGTTCTATAGGGAGCACGGATTTTAATGCAATAAAAATAATGTGCCTTCGACAGGCTCAGGCACCGTCTAATAAAAGATTTGGTGGCTGAGCTTGTCGAAGCCACAGGGAGGAATAAGAACGTGCCTTCGACTACGCTCAGGCACCGTGTAATAGAATAATTGGCGGCTGAGCTTGTCGAAGCCACTGTGGGTATAATTTTTGTGTTTATTTTAATATCACAAAGTCCACGGAGATTTTGTGAAGTGGTGGTGTTTTTGAGTTCCCAAAGGAACATCGTAGATGTTCTATAGAGCACACAAATTTTAATGCAATAGAAATAATGTGCCTTCGACAGGCTCAGGCACCGTGTAATAAAAGATTTGGTGGCTGAGCTTGTCGAAGCCACTATGTGTGGAATATTTGTGGTTGCTTTAATAACACAAAGTCCACGGAGAGTTGTTGAAATGATACCGTTTTTGAGTTCCCAAAGGAACATCAGAGATGTTCTAGAAAGCACACGGATTTTTAATGCAAAAAATGTTTAGAAAATAAAGCTGGTGGCTGAGCACAAACTGAAGGTCTGCGAACGAAGTTCACGAAGCCACAGATTCAAAGATAAACTTTGCCTTAGCCTGTCGAAGGCAACGAGCAATAAAAAATGTTGTGCCAGAATATAGTCGAAGCCAGAAGTTATCCATTTTGAATTCTATTTCCTAATTTTTGAGGTGTAATTTTTAGGGAAGGAGTAGAAGAGAGGTTACATTAAGGACATCAAAAAGGAATTGTAAAGGAAATTTTTATTCTTTAATTTTTAGAAATCAAGGAGTTAAAAGGCTGTGTTAATGGTCTATGAAGGCGATTGATAGATTGTATTTGGTTAGTTGGGAGATAATGATTACTTTTGCCGCCTATTATCAGGAACCTCTACAGGAGGTAGCAACCTGCAACAACAAGCAAGGTGCTAAAGCGATAAGCCAAACTTTTTTGGAAAAAATGTTGTCTATCTTTTGTAAAGTTCCTGTGTTAAATTTTTAAATTTTATGAACTCTACAAAAGCAAATTTTCTCAGTTTACTTCCTTTTTTAATTTTCGTAGGTACATTTTTAGGTGCCGGAATTGTTTTGCAAGACTTTTATGCCTTGCCATCGCCTATTGCCGTGAGTATCGGTATTATTGCCGCCTTTGCCATGTCTAGGTTGCCTCATCAAGAAAAAATCAAAACTTTCTTACACGGTTGTGGAGAATCCAGTGTACTCACCATGTGTATTATTTATCTTTTGGCAGGGGCTTTTTCTACCGTAGCACAAGTTTCGGGGAGTGTAGATGCGGTGGTGAATATCGGGCTAACCTATATCTCTGCGGATTATTATGCTCTAGGGATTTTCCTTTTGGCCTCATTTCTTTCTCTGTCTTCTGGAACCTCGGTTGGTGCTATTGTCGCATTAGGGCCTATCGCGATACAGTTGGCTCAAAAAAGTGGAGCAGACCTTAACCTGATAGGGGCAAGTCTTTTGGGTGGTGCCATGTTTGGCGACAATCTTTCGGTGATTTCTGATACTACCATTGCAGCAGCTCAAACGTTGGGCAGCAGCATGAAAGATAAGTTCAGAACCAATTTTTATTTGGCTGCCCCTGCTGTAGTATTAACGGTGGTGATCTTATTGATTATAGGATTTAGCAATCCTGTAGCGCCCATTGCCTATACGCCAACTCCCATTTCTTGGGAACTTATTTTCCCCTATTTGGTGGTTTTGGTATTGGCCTTTTTAGGGTTAGATGTATTTCTGGTGTTGGTCATCGGGATATTTTTAGCGGGAGCCATTGGTTTATGGCAAGGCAACCTCACGTGGTTGAGTTTTGCCAAAGCCAGTTATGAAGGCTTCACTTCCATGACCGAAATTTTCCTATTGTCTTTGCTTACAGGTGGTTTAGCTGCCTTAGTAGAAAAAGCAGGGGGAATTCAATATTTATTGAACAAAATAGAAGCTAAGATTAGCTCTGCCAAATCTGCACAATTGGGAGCAGGATTGATTACAGGCTTGGTAAATCTCTGTATTGCCAATAATACGGTGTCGATTTTAATCTCTGGAAAAGTGTTGAGACCTATTTCTGAACGTTTTGAAGTCCCTGCCCGAAAGATGGCTTCTGTGATTGATATTTTTGCGTGTATCGTTCAAGGGTTACTTCCTTATGGCGCTCAAGTTTTATTGATTATCGGATACAGTAAAAATAAAATCAATTATGTGGATATGCTCTCGCATTCTTATTATTTAGGACTTCTGTTCTTAATGGTGGTGGGTTCTATGTTTTGGGGAAGGTCTAGGAATGTGTTGCCTTCGGGAGACTAAGGCAACGTGTAATGGAATAATTGGTGGCTGAGCACAGACTGAAAGTCTGCGAACGAAGTTCACGAAGCCACAGCATCAACAAATAAACTCTGCTTTTCAGATTTAATGTTCTTTTGTCTTGAAACAAAAGAACCAAAAGTTCAAGTCTGGAAATCCTCAGCTAAAAATAAATAACCTTTTCTAAAAACTCTGAAACTCACTCGGCAGAATGCCGAGCTTAAACAGCAGACTTTTTTAACGAAAAGGTTATTCATTTTTTTTACGCTTGCGGTTTCCTAGGACATCAATTAAAATAGGTAATTTTTCAACGTCTATGTTCCTAGGTTAAAAGTTTTAATATCACAAAGTTCACGAAGATTTGTTGAAATGATACTGTTTTTGAGTTCTCAAAGGAACATCAGAGATGTTCTATAGAGTGCACGGATTTTAATGCAATAGAAATAATGTGCCTTCGACAGGCTATTAGATTTGCAAAAGAAAAAGTAACTTTAAATATTAATTTAAGTTATACTGATACCAGAGGCGCTATGTTGAACTAGTTCGACTAATAAATAAGACTTATACTGAGCATTAGACCTTAGCGCCTTTTAGGTTCTTGAACCATTTAGAATTTTAAGTTTCTAGACTTAGTAATAGCGTTAGTTAGAACCTTGCTGGAAATCAGAATGACTTTTCAATTGTAAATTTATGAAAAATCTATTTATTGGAATTGATATTTCCAAAGAGGTATTTGATTATTGTGCTATTGATGAGCAAAACCAAATAATCATCAATAAACAAGTTGCCCCAAATTCCAAAGATGGAATTGAAAAATTTTGTCAAAAACTTGACCAATTAAAAGAGTATTCTATCTGGATTGCCATGGAACACACTGGGCATTATGGAAGTTTACTATGTTATGAGTTCTCTATTCGTCAACTTTGTTATTCCTTAATCAATCCTTTAGAAATGAAACATGCTACTGGAATTAGCAGAGGAAAAACTGATGCAGTAGATGCTTGGAGAATCGCAAGTTATGCTTTAGCTAATAAACATAAACTAAAACCATACATATTACCAGCAAAAGAACTTAGAAAACTCAAAATATTAATGAGTTCTAGAGAACGTTTGGTTAAAGTCCATGTACAAATGAAAAACGGCTTAAAAAGCTTAGAGATAGAAGCAAAAATAATCTCTCTAAAGTCTCACACTCAAGAAATGGAGCGAATTATTCTTCAAATAGAAAAATCTATATTGTCTACGGAAAAACAAATGAGAGAAATTATTAAACAAAACGATGAATTGAAAAACAACTTTCAGAAAATAACTTCTGTTATTGGTGTAGGAGAGATTACTGCTATAAAATGCATTCTTGAAACGGATAATTTTACCAAATTCAACAACCCAAGAAAGTTCAGTTGCCACTGCGGTTTAGCCCCTTTTAAATATCAATCTGGAAGTAGTATTAGAGGGAAAACTAAAACCAGTTCGCTCTGTGACAAATCCCTTAAAAGCATCCTTTTTAAAGCTGCTTGCTCAGCTATACAGCATGACCCTCAACTGAAAAATTATTACTTAAGAAAAACTTCTGAGGGAAAACACAAATTATCTGTAATAAACGCTGTTGCAAGTAAAATTGTGCTAAGAATTTTTGCCGTATCTAAAAGAAAACAAAATTTTGTAAAACTTTTTAACTAAACTCTTGTTTTTATCTTAGAATGCTCAGGCACCGAGTGTAGTAATAAATAATACGGTGATTGAGCGGAGTCGAAATCACAGGGAGGAATAAGAATTTGCCTTCGACTACTCTCAGGCACCGTGTAATGGAAGAATTGGTGGCTGAGCTTGTCGAAGCCACTGTGGGTATGATTTTTTTTGGTGATGTGGTGATGAAATTATGAGTTTTTTTTATGATCCTGCCTTCAACTACGCTCAGGCAGCGTGTAATAAAAGAATAGGTGGCTGAGCTTGTCGAAGCCACCAATTCTTTTTTATTTTTTAATTTCCTCTGTACGTGGAGTAGCCGTAAGGCGATAGGGTGATGGGAACGTGGTAATGTTCTTGGTCTGCCAACTCAAAAACCACTTCTATAAAGGGATAAAATGATTTTTGACCTAGGCTTTTAAAATACGGAGCCGTGTAAAACGTGAGCTTGTAAATGCCTGTGTTGTTTTTGCCCTCTTGTTTTAAGAAATCTTTTACCCTGCCGTTTTGGTCGGTGATTTTTTCTTCTACCCATACCCAATTGTTTTGTGCATCTCTTTTTTGCAATACAATTTTTACATGGGGTGCAGGTTTTCCCGTGGAGATGTCTAAAATATGACTTGAGAGTTGATAGCTGCTTTCTTGAGCATGTACCATAGGTACCATTAAAAACATCATGAGGAATACTAACCAGTTCTTTTTCATTTTTTTAGATTTTTATTGTTGAATATTTTTTGTCTTACGTTTACAAAGATGATGCCTATTTATGCCGAATTGACTTCATTTTGATTGATGTTTGCAATGGCATTTATTGGATTATTCTAATGGAAAAGTTTGTAGGTTTTGTGAATGGGGTTTTTCACTGATTACATTTTTAATGATTATTTTATTTGATTACGGTTTTCCTTATTGGTATAAAGAGAGGTTTTTGTTATATTTGGGAGAAATAATAAAGTATAGGAAACCAATGGCTAAGAAAAGCACTGTAAAAACTAAATCCATAGAAGAAACGCTTTGGGATTCTGCCAATAAATTGAGAGGTACGGTAGAATCTTCTGAATACAAACACGTAGTACTGGGACTGATTTTCTTAAAATTTGCGAGTGATAAATTTGAAGAGCGTAGAGCAGAACTAAAAGCAGAAGGCAAAGAGAAATTTATAGAAATGAAAGAGTTCTACAATATGCAGAACATCTTTTATTTGCCTGAAGAAGCAAGATGGAGCTACATTATCGAACATTCTAAACAGGCTGATATTGCTCTGAAAATAGATACGGCTCTCCACACCATAGAAAAAAACAACCCTGCGCTGAAAGGCGCTTTGCCTGATAATTATTTCTCCCGTCTGAATATGGATGTGAGCAAATTGGCAGCATTATTAGATACCATTAACAATATCAATACCTTACAAGATAAGCAACAAGACATAGTAGGAAGAGTTTACGAATATTTCTTGAGCAAATTTGCCCTTGCCGAAGGTAAAGGAAAAGGAGAGTTCTACACCCCTAAAAGTATTGTAAACCTGATTGCCGAAATGATAGAACCTTACAAAGGTATAATCTATGACCCGGCTTGTGGAAGTGGTGGTATGTTTGTGCAATCCATTAAATTTATAGAAAGCCATCACGGTAATAAAAAGGAAGTTTCTATCTACGGACAAGAATATACCGCAACCACTTATAAATTGGCGAAAATGAATTTGGCGATTAGAGGAATTGCCGCCAATTTGGGAGATGTACCTGCCGATACTTTTGGCAAAGACCAACATCCCGATTTGAAAGCCGACTTCATTATGGCCAACCCACCTTTTAACCAAAAAGATTGGCGAGCAGCCGATGAATTGGTGGACGATGCCCGATGGAAAGGTTATGATGTACCTCCAACCAGCAATGCCAATTATGCTTGGATTCTGAATATGGTAGCCAAACTTTCTGAAAACGGAGTGGCTGGTTTTATCTTGGCAAATGGCGCATTGAGCGGTGGCGGAACCGAATACGAGATCCGTAAAAAACTCATAGAAAACGATTTAGTAGAAGCCATTGTGATTTTACCGAGAAATATGTTTTATACAACAGATATTAGTGTAACGCTTTGGATTCTCAATAAAAACAAAAAAGAAAAAACGGTACAATTGCCTGATGAAGTGCGACAATACCGAAACCGTGAAAACGAAATATTGTTCTTGGATTTAAGACAAAAAGGAATCCCTTTTGAGAAAAAATACACCCAATTTTCTGAAGAAGAAATTAGAGAAATTGCAGGAACGTATCACACTTGGCAGTGCCTTCGACAGGCTCAGGCAACGTCTGAAAACAAGCTGAAAGGTTATGAAGATATCCCAGAGTTTTGTTACAGTGCTACTAAGGAAGAAGTGAAAGCTAAAGATTATTCTCTGGTGCCGAGTAAATATATTGCTTTTGTAAACCGAGATGAGCAGATTGATTATGATGATAAAATGAAGGCTTTGCAACAGGATATTACCCAATTATTGCAAGAAGAAGCCCAATCTAAAAAAGATTTGTTGAATGTTTTTAAGGAGTTAGGTTATGCAATCCAATTATAAAAGATTAGGCGATTATATACAAGAAGTAAACATCCGAAACAAAGATTTGAAACAATATCCTTTGTTGGGTGTGAGTATTAAAAAAGAAATGATTATTTCTATTGCTAATACTGTGGGAACAGATATGTCAACGTATAAAATTATCCAAAAAAATCAGTTTGCTTACGGACCAGTAACTTCTAGAAATGGAGACAAAATTTCTATTGCTTTATCTAATGAAGAACAAGCGTTATTGTCACAGGCTTATGTAGTTTTTGAAACCAATAATCTATTGTTGCCCGAATATTTAATGATGTGGTTTCGAAGACCTGAATTTGATAGATATGCTCGTTACAAATCTCACGGAAGTGCCAGAGAAATCTTTGATTGGCAAGAAATGAGTGAGGTTATGCTCCCCATTCCTTCTGTAGAAAAGCAACAGGAAATAATCAGAGAATACAACACCATTCAAAACCGTATTGCACTAAACAACCAATTGATTAGCAAACTAGAAGAAACCGCACAGGCGATTTATAAGCAATGGTTTGTAGATTTTGAGTTTCCGGATGTGAATGGGTTGCTTTTTAAAAGTAATGGTGGAAAAATGGTTTGGTGTGAGGAATTGGAGAAAGAAATACCTGAGGGGTGGGAATATTTGGAGATTGGAAAAATTGCAAATATTAAAGCAGGTGGTGATAAACCAAAAATTTTTTCAGAAAATAAGACTTTAGAAAATATAGTTCCTGTTTATTCAAATGGAGTTACAAATAAAGGATTATATGGATTTACAAATAAATCAACTTACACAAAAAATAGTATTACTATTTCTGCAAGAGGCACAATTGGATATAGTGTGTTAAGAAATACTGATTTTGACGCAATAGTTCGATTGATTGTCTTAATGCCTAAAATTAATTATTCATCTATATATTTATGGCAAACGATAAGTAAAATTGAATTTGATAATTCTGGTTCTGTTCAAAATCAATTAACAATACCACAAGTGTCAGTGGTAAAAATTGTTTTTCCTAAAAAAACAATACTTGAAGACTATTATAAAATTCAGAAAAAGATTTATAACAACATTGAAACTAAAGAAAAAGAAACTCAAAAACTTGAGGAGTTGAAGGAATTATTGCTGGGGAAGATGGTGAGGAGTTAAAATAAATAAACTAAATAACGTGAAAATAAATAAATTATGGAAAGAGAACAAGTTTCATCTAGCAATCTAAAAAGTATTGGGTATGACATTAATACTTCTATTTTAGAAGTAGAGTTTAAAAACGGAAGGGTTTATCAATATTTTAATGTACCGATAAATGTATATAACGCATTAATAAATGCTTCTTCTATTGGTAAATATTTGAATTCTAATATAGTTGGGGTTTATAAATACACTGAATTGTAATGTATTTAGATAAAGTTATAATAATAAATTATAAAAGTTGTAAATTATTAGATTTTAAGTTAAAACCTAATAATCCTAACATTTTTATCGGAGTAAATGATTCTGGAAAATCAACATTATTAAGTGCAGTAGAATTTTTATTTAATAAGCCTAATTGTTCTTTTAATACGGAAGGACATAATAAAAGTGATTTGTCAAATTCTTCATTATCTCAAGAGGATTTTAATAGTTGCTTCATACAAAACAGTTTGCCAATTTGTGAGGACTACAATCAGAACTCAATTTATGTTCTTGGTAAATTAAAATTTTCAGAAAATGAAATAGATGAGGTATCTGAAATAGAGTTAAGTAATACTTTAAGTTGGGCAATAGAAAATCAATTTCAAGAATCGATTTGGATTTTGAAAATTATTAATAATGTTGCAACTAACACAAAAATATTACTTTCTACAAATAACGATTATTCTCATATTTATACAGCTAATGCAACGGAATTAAATAGATTGAAAAGAGAATTAGTGATTTCACAAGATGAAATTACTAATTTGAATTCTACTGGTAGATTTTCTAATTTAGAAATTATAAGAGCAATAAATTCTAAAATTTCATTAGAAAATATATGGGTTGATTACAAGTTAGCAAAAAGGGATTCAGAAGTTTTTCCAATATTTGAATATTTTGATTGGAATACATCTATGGAAGAAATCAATTCTATCGCTAGTAGTTTGATGAAAGATAAAATAGAAGAGTTTTTACTACCTATAAAACAAACGGCTATTGAAAAAGCATTACTTGCAGAAACTGCAATCAATGATGAATTTGGACGTTTACAAGAGAAAATTGCTAGTGTAGCTCCCGAGATACAATCAATTACAAGTAAAATACATTTTGAAGTAAAAGAAAAAGTTTCTGATATTATGGTTCAGAAAACTCAAAGTGACGGATTGATTCACTTGGATAATCAAGGAGATGGTTTAAAAAGGAAGATTTGGTTTTCATTAATTAAAGCCAAAGCAGATACCGTAAGTGAATCTTCTATAAAAAAATATATTTGGGCGTTTGATGAGCCTGAAACACATCTTTATCCTGCTGCACAAAGAGATTTTTTTGATAATTTAAAAAAACTATCAGAGAGCAATGTTCAAACATTAATCAGTACACATTCTACTATCTTCATAGACAAAGCTAAAACTAATGATATATATAATGTTTATAAAGATGATTTAGGATATACAAATTTATCTTTCTGTGAAGATATAGAAAGTATATATAATAGTTTGAAAGTCAAAAATTCAGATTTTTTATTTCACGATAAATTCATTATTGTTGAAGGAGATACTGAACAATTTTTAATCCCTAAACTTTACGAGATTTATACAGGTAGAACCTTTATGGAAGACAATATTCAATTAATTAATATTGAAGGTAAAGATAAATGGAGAATGAATAAAGGAGTGTTAAATTCAATTACTGAAGGTTTTAAAAAAATTGACAACTCAATGATTCTATTATTTGATAATGATATGAGTTATCAATTAGATAGTCTGGATAAAACAGAAAATGTTTTTTTTGTAGGAGTTCAAGATATTGAAGATTCGATTGATTCTAATTTATGGGTAGATATTGTTAATCATTTTTACAACAATAAGATAGTTATAAATATTGACTTTATTGAAGAAATTAAAAGTAATATTCCTATTGGAAAAGATGTCAATGCGAATCAAAAGTTTTTTAAGAAATTAGAATCTTCATTAAGAAAAAAATGGATAGAAGATGGAAATGATATAGATGAATTTATTTCTATACCAACAAAAGGAGAGGAATCTGCTAATTTTATTTTGGAAAAATTAGACAATAAGTATTTAATTCCCGAACAAATAAAAAGAGCGTTTGATAAACTTATTGAATTATAAATATAAACACCAAGTAGCCCTGATAAGTATGTAAAGTACTGTTTGAGAGTAGATAGTTGTAAGGATAAAACGCTACTCGTTTTTCCATTGTATTTTCCATAATATACAAATATTTTGAAAGTACATTCGATTCAATTTCGGCATTGACCGACCCAGGGTGAAAAGTGTTTTATAATAGATATGAAAGAGTTTGAATTTTATTTTTCTAATCATGAACTACTTAAAATATTGAGTAGGAAACGTGCTGCATTAGCAAAAAAAGAGCATGATAAATTATTTCATAAAAAAATGCTTTTAGAAAATGAAAATAAAAAATTTAATTTGCTTCTATATAAAATTTTTCCACCAAGAAAAGAATGGATAAGATTAACCAAAAAGGAAAGAAAAGGAAAAAATGCTCTTGAGATAAACTCTATACAAATTGAAAGAACAGTAAAAAAAATAACTAGAAATTTCAAAAATGAACCTAAAGTAGATTGGGAAATAAATTTATATCAACTTTTAAATACTATAAAAGAAAGAGCTTTAAAAGATTCATATAAAATACCAAAACCTAAAATTATCCCACATTTCAAAGAGAAAAAAGAAGGTAAAGAAATATATAGACCAATTACTAATTTTGAATATGTAGATAGGATTCTGATAAGTCAGTTAAATAAATATCTTACAGATCAGTTAGATTGTTTATTTTCTGACTGTTCATATGCTTTTCGATCTACAAATTCAACTGGAAAATCTTTCTCACATCACAAAGCTATTGAAGATATTATAGAATTTAAAAAAAAGTTCAATGATGTAGATTTGTGGGTAGCGGAATACGATATAAAGAAATTTTATGATTGTGTAAATCATAATGTTATAAGAAAATCATTTGAATCAAAAGTTTTACAATTACAAAACAAAGGAATTATAATAAATAAAAGAGCTATTGAATTATTTAATTCTTATCTTGATTGTTATTCCTTTAATATGGATGTTACTTCAATTAAACTGGGTAAAAACAAGTATTTTGGTTGGGTAAATGATAATGAATTAAAAGAAATAAATTCTGACAAAGAAAATGAAATGATAGGAGTGCCTCAAGGAGGAGCTTTGTCGTGTTTAATAGCAAATATTTTAATGGATGATGTTGATAAAGAAGTTTTAAAGCATAATGAAGGTAATTTGTTTTACGCAAGATTTTGTGATGATATGGTATTAATACATCCAGAAGAAAAAATTTGTAATATTGCTTTAAAATCTTATAGTAATGCTCTGAAAAATGTAAGACTTATAGGACATGCTCCTGCTAAAATTGAGAAATATGATAAAACATTCTGGGATTCCAAATCAAAGGCACCATATAAGTGGGCTAATAATTCTAAATCATCAATAGAAAAGATTAATGTACCGTGGCTCTCATTTGTCGGTTATCAAATTACCCCTAAATTGAAAGTTAGAGTAAGAAAAACTTCATTAAAAAAAGAAATTGTTAAGCAGATAAGAGAGACTGATAATATAATAGAACTAATTAAGAAAGGAAAACATTTTAGAGTTTCAAAGAGAGCAATTTTGTATAGATTAACGCAAAGATTATTTGCTATGTCTGTTGGTAGAATAAATATTTTAAATCAGAATACTTCTAATCAAATGTGTTGGACTTCTGGATTTAGGATTTTAAAAGAAAATAGTTTTGTTCATTATCATATTAAAAATTTGGATAAAAAACGTTGTGCTCAATTAAAAAGATTATCAAATCATTTAGATAAAATGAACCCAAAGCAACGACCAGAGAAAAATATTAAAATTAGAGAATTAAATAAAGAACCCAGATTTTATGGTTATCCATTTAGTTATTACAAGCAATTCAATAAATAGATTATGGAAAAATTAAAAATTAATCAGCAACTTAAACGAATAGAAATTTCATCTTTTGAAATTGAAAATGAAGTAGTTTTTAATTACTTCAATAATCTTCCTTCCGAAGAAAGAGATTCTAAACTCATAAGAGCAATATATATTGGTGTTCTTGCAATGATGGAAGATAGAATTGCCTCTTTTTTATCTAAAACCTCTAATGAGCTAGGTACTGAATTGGAAAGTTTGAAGATGATTTTCGAAATGAAAAAAGAACTTTTCTACAAATCTACAGTAAAAGGAGCTTTAGCAGAAGAGGAAATTGCTGAATTTCTTAATGAATATTTCACAAAGAGAAAACTGAAAGACAAAGCTATTCTAACTGGTAACAATGCTGGTGAAATTGCAAAAAATAAAACAGGTGATATTATTTGTGAAATAGAGGGAAATAGTGATTTAAAAATTGGTATTGAATGTAAGTTTGATAAAAGTATCAAGCTGGGAGATGTTGAATCAAAAGATATATTTATTAGAAAATCTGATACCGCTTGGAGTCAATTAATAGAGACCAATGCAAACAGAAACTCTAAAGTGAGTATCATTGTATTTGATATTTCAGTTGTAGATAATTCAATATTAAAATTCTGTGACAATGTAGGTTACATTCCAGAAATTGGATTTGTTGCAATAATTAACACACAAGCTGGAGATTATACGAACTTGGGAATAGCTTATATGTTGGCTCGTGATATTGCTATTAAATCCACTTATGTAGATTTAGACAAAAATTTATTAGCTATTTTGGTTAATCGTATAATAAAAGATATTAATGAAATAATAAAAATTAAAATACTAGTACAACAAAATATTGATACTAATAAAGAAATATTAAAACAAATAGAAAAGTCTATCTTACTAGCAGAATTTAACCAACAATATTTAAAAACTTTCTTGGAGACAGGAACGCTTACCAGAAAAGATTTATTGGCATTTTATATGGGGGAAGATGTAAAAGACAAATTTAAGTTGATAGAAAAAGAAATAGAGAACATTTAAAAATGTTATTTACAAAAATTAAAATAATTACATTAAAAACCAACGCACCCATACCAACCAGAAAAACACCATCGGCGTTCTATTAGATTAAAAAGATATGATGATAGTCAAGAGATATTTTATTTAAAAATGTCCAGTTTTTTTACTAATAAACTGGACAAATGATTTATATTTGTATTATAATAAAACAATGAAAATATCTGAATACATAGCATTTACTATAGATAGACTTCCTAAAGGCTATGTTTTCACCTATGCAGATTTTACTACAGAGGTGAACCAAAAAGAAGCGGTGATAAAAGCCCTGAATCGTATGGTAGCTTCAGGCAAAATCGCCAAACTCTCTAAAGGCAAATACTACAAACCAGAGAACACCCCTTTTGGTACCCTTCAACCCAATCAGGCACAAGTAGTAAAAGATCTATTAGAAGAAAACGGTAAGATAACTGGCTATCTTACGGGTTACAGTATTTATAACCAGTTGGGTTTAACCACGCAAGTAAGCAATACCATACAGATTGGTAAAAATCAAGTTCGCCCTAAATTTAAAAGAGAACGCTACATTATTACATTTATCAAACAGAAAAATAGCATTACCAAAGAGAATATTCCTTTGTTGCAAGTATTGGATGCTATTCGCTATATAAAAAAAATACCTGATGCCAATATAGAAGCATCTTGTAAGCGGTTTTTGGCTATTATCAAAAACTTTACAGACAAAGAAATCAATACTTTGGTTCGCTTGGCTCTGAAATATCCACCTGCTACAAGGGCTTTATTGGGCGCATTGCTAGAGCAATTGCAGCAAAGCAAGACAACAGAAACTCTTTTCAAGTCCTTGAACCCAATTAGTAAGTATCAACTCACAGGTGCGGGGAAAGTATTATCTACCACCGAAAAATGGAACATTGTATGAAATTGCATGAAAATAAAACCTTGTTCAGACAGGCTGTTCAGTTTACTGCTGACCAAATGAAAATTCCTGCCATATATGTAGAAAAAGACTATTGGGTTACCTATGTTTTGTTTACGATTTTCAACAATGAAGTTGGCAAAGATACAGTATTTAAGGGCGGAACAGCACTATCCAAATGTTACCAAATGATAGAACGTTTTTCTGAAGATATTGATTTGGTAGTATTGAGAAAAGAAGGAGAGACCGACAGCAAATTAAAATCAAAATTAAAAATAGTAAGTACAGTTGTAGATACTGTTTTACCCGAAGTTACGATTGAAGGAATAACCCATAAAATGGGAATGAATAGAAAAACGGCACACTCCTACAAAAAAGAATTTAAAGGAGATTACGGACAAGTAAGAGATGTGATAATTTTGGAATCAACATGGTTGGGGTACTACGAACCTTATACTACCCGAAACATTATTTCATTTGTCGGGCAAATGATGTTGGATAATCATCAGATTAGTATTGCTGAAGAAAACGGATTACTGCCTTTTGACTTGCTAGTATTAGAACCAATAAGAACCATTTGCGAAAAAATAATGAGCTTAGTACGTTTTTCTTATGGCGAAAATCCAATCGATGATTTAAAGAAAAAGATAAGACATACCTACGATTTATATCAGTTACTTACACAAGAGGAGTTTTTAAAATTCTTTCAATCAACAGCCTTCGATGAAATGCTTTTAAAAGTAGCCAATGATGATGTTATAAGTTTTAGAAATAATAATCAGTGGTTGGTTCATCATCCTAACGAAGCACTTATTTTCAAAGACTTGGATAATGTATGGATTGAGTTGAAAACAACATATAACGGAGACTTTAAAAATTTGGTGTATGGCAAATTACCCAAAGAAGAAGTTATTTTAGAAACTTTAAAAATGATTCAAGAAAGATTAAAAACTATTTCTTGGACAATAAAAACTGAAGCAAAGAGATGAAATTCACGGAATCACAATTAGAGCAAGCCTTTATCCATCTTCTACAGCAAGAAGAAATGCAGCACGTTTTGGGAAATGATTTACGCAAAACAGAAGGGAATATGGTAGAGGAATCTAGAGAAACTTACGGACATATAGCTACCGAAAAAGTATTGATAGAAGAAGATTTGCGTACATTTCTTACAATGCAATACCGAGAAGAAGGCATTACCCGTTCAGAAATTGATGGTATTATTAGGGAATTGGAGCAATTGCCTGCATCTGATTTATACGAAAGCAATAAGATTTTTATGAAAAAATTGAGTGACGGATTTCTATTGAAGAGAGAAGACCGCACCCAAAAAGATATTTTTATTCAGTTCATTGATTACAGCGAAGCCGACCAAAATATATACAAAATCGCTAATCAGTTGGCGATAAAAGGCTACGAAATGCGCATTCCCGATTTAATTTTGTATGTGAACGGATTGCCTTTGGTGGTTTTTGAGTTTAAAACAGCCATACAAGAAGAAACCACGATTTTTGATGCTTACAAGCAATTGACGGTAAGATACCAAAGAGATATTCCCGAGTTGTTTAAATACAATGCTTTTTGTGTGATAAGTGATGGTGCAAATACCAAAGCAGGTTCATTTTTTGCGAAATATGATTTTTTCTATGCTTGGCGCAAAACCGAAGGAATGCCGAACGAAGTAGATGGCATAGATGCAATGTTTACGATGATACAAGGAATGTTTAACCGAGAACGTTTCAGAAATATTATTCAGAATTTTATCTTTTTGCCAGACAGCAGTAAGAAAAATGAGAAAATTGTTTGTAGATATCCGCAATATTACGCTACCATAAAATTGTTTGAAAACATTAAAATTCATCAAAAACCAGAAGGCGACGGAAAAGGAGGAACGTATTTTGGGACTACAGGTTGTGGTAAAAGTTATACGATGCTTTTTTTGGCAAGAATGCTGATGAAGAGTACTTATTTTAAAAGTCCTACGATTGTTCTTATTACCGATAGAACCGATTTAGACGACCAACTTTCTGGGCAATTTACCAGTGCCAAAGGTTTTATAGGAGACGAAACTGTAATTAGTGTAGAAAGCAGAGCGCATTTAAGAGAATTATTGCAAGGCAGAAATAGTGGCGGTGTTTTTCTTACCACCATTCATAAATTTACAGAAGACACGCAATTGCTTACCGATAGAAGCAACGTTATCTGTATTTCTGATGAAGCACACAGAAGCCAAACCAATCTCAACCAAAAAATTACCTATTCTGAAAATGGGGTAAAGAAAACGTTTGGTTTTGCCAAATATCTGCATGATTCTTTGCCTAATGCTACGTATGTAGGTTTTACAGGAACACCTATAGATGCTACGATAGATGTTTTTGGTGATGTAGTAGATGCTTATACCATGCGAGAATCTGTAGTAGATGAAATTACAGTTCCTTTAGTCTATGAAGGTAGAGCTGCCAAAGTGATGCTGCACAGTGAGAAACTGCGAGAAATAGAAGACTATTATGATCAATGTGCGGAAGAAGGAAGCAATGAAAATCAGATAGAAGAAAGCAAAAAGGCGATGTCTCAAATGAATGTGATTTTGGGAGACCCTTCTCGCTTAAAAGCCGTAGCCGAAGATTTTGTAAAACATTATGAAAAAAGAGTAGAAGAAGGAAGTAGTGTAGCAGGAAAAGCGATGTTTGTATGTAGCAGCAGAGAAATTGCGTATGAATTGTATAAAAACATTCTTGCCTTAAAACCAGATTGGGGCGAGAAAAAGGAAGCCGAAAATCTAGAACTCCTTACAGAGAAAGAAAAACGAGAACTTTTACCAATTGAAAAAATAAAAATGGTAATGACTCGCAATAAAGACGATGTAAAAGAACTTTACGATTTACTTGGCACAAAAGATTACCGAAAAGAACTCGACAGACAGTTTAAATTTGAGCATTCTAATTTTAAAATTGCTCTAGTAGTAGATATGTGGCTTACTGGTTTTGATGTTCCTTTTCTAGATACTATTTATATTGATAAACCCATCCAAAGACATAATTTAATACAAACTATTTCTAGAGTTAACAGAAAATTTGAAGGCAAAGAAAAAGGTTTGGTGGTAGATTATATCGGCATCAAAAAACAAATGAATCTTGCATTGGCACAATACAACCAAGGCAATGAAAGCAACATGGAAGAAATAGAACATTCTGTAGTAGTGGTGAAAAATCAGTTGGATTTGTTGCACCGTATTTTCCATACGTTTAATAGCCATTTATATTATCACGGTACTCCTATAGAACAATTGCAAACCCTAAATAGAGCAGCGGAATTTGTACAACAGACCAAAGAGTTGGAAACTCGTTTTATGAACATCGTAAAACGTTTGAAATTGGCTTTTGATATTTGTTCGGGTAGTGAATCTATGTCTGAAACCGAGAAAGATGAGATTCATTTTTATTTGGCGGTGCGTTCTATTATTTACAAGCTCACCAAAGGAACCGCTCCCGATGCTTCTCAAATGAACGAAAAGGTAAAAACTATGATTCAAGAAGCCATAGAAAGCGAAGGTGTAGAAGAAATTTTCAAACTAGGTGAAGACGAAGCCCAAGAAATTGATTTGTTTTCTGATGATTATTTAGCCAAATTAGATAAGATTAAACTGCCTAATACCAAGTTCAAACTCTTGCAAAAAGTATTGAAACAAGCCATCGATAGAATGAAGCAGGTGAATAAAGTGATGGGAATAGATTTTAGTAAACGTTTAGAAGCTATCGTACAAAAATACAATGAGCGTAAAGAAGGTGATGTATTGCGAAGTGAAGTTTTAGAGGATTTTACCAATGAAATCATTGAACTCTATTACGCTTTGAAAAAAGAAAATGACTCCTTCCAAGAACTAGGGATTGACATCGAAGAAAAAGCTTTTTATGATATTTTGAAAATGCTTACCGTTAAGTATGATTTTTCTTATGCAGACGAAAAACTTATTGAGCTAGCCAAAAAAGTAAAACTGGTGGTAGATGATAAAACCAAATACACCGATTGGAGTAAACGAGATGATATAAAAGCCGAACTAAAAGTAGATTTGATTATTCTCTTGGCAGAAAATGATTATCCACCAATAGACAGAGACGAGGTGTATAAAGAGATTTTTGAACAAGCGGAAAATTTTAAGAAGTATAGAGGGTAATGAAGTTTAATTCTGATAAAATATTATTATTTCATAACTTTTACAGTCAAGATTCTTTTAATAGATTTAATTCTTGGAGCCATTGTTACAATGCTTTTGATGATTTTAATAAAAGTGAAGATTTATTGGCTTTACATCTTGGGTTTTATTTGGCAAGTTGGGGGATGTATAGAGGTTCAACAGGTTTACTACAAAAAGATTATCAAATACATATAGAAGCGGTTTCAATAATCAAGAATTACTATGATTTAAGATGTAGTATGTCAAAAGAAATAAATAGAGGCCAAATAGATCAACTTATTTCTTTGAAAGAAGATTTATTTAATTATTATAATCAATTTAAATATTTTGATGGGAAAAATGAATTTAAAGAAAAGAAACCCACAGAACCCCGATCTCGCGGATTTATAATCCGTGAGCTCACGCCATAAAAAAACAAAAAAGCACGAACCCCGTGCTTTTTTTATGGTTAATAATTTCCATCAAAAATACCAAGTAAAATCTCTCCCTTTAGGACTGGGGTAAAAGATTTTCTAGGTTCGCAAAAGAAACCCCTCATCATTTAAATCTTAATAAAAAATCTCACCCTTTAGGGACGGGGTAAAAGATTTTTTATTCCCCTTCGGTGCCTGTGCCCGTCGAAGCCCAATCTCAACAAGATATACCCATCCCTTTATGCTGCATCTAGGCTTATTGCACCCTCAGTGTGAAAGGGCAAAAATAGAAGAAAAATAGACTTTGCCCTCGAAAGAGGCCTCAAAATACCCCAAAAAGGGGCGCAAAACCCTGTTTTTAACTATTTTTTTGCAAAAACCGCCGATAAATCGGCTGCAACATTTGTGTAAAGCAAGCTCATTTCTTTACTACCCCATAAGCACTTCCGTCTGCGACCATTTCTTATGTATTCGTGCTCTCACACTTGGCGTTTTCGTTCAGCTTCCGATCTAGTACCCTTTCGGGGATGCAGCACTCGTTGTCAGGGATGCGACATGGCGAGATTTTTGGGTTGCCGTCTCATGCGAGTATTTTAATCAAATCTTCGTAAAATCTATTTACCCTCCGTTTTTCAATCCAATCGTCTGGAAAATCGGCTCACGCCTTTTAGGTCTTCACCTAAGGATGTTCGGACTTGGCTAACACCCCTTTGATTTTACGTAGAAATCATTGAGCTTTTCATGGTTGTTATTTACAAAAATATGAAACAAATATCTAAAAGTCAAGGCGATACTTAATTAACTTATCCACAGGAAACCTTAAAAACCATATTTTTTCGTAAAAAAAAATAAAAGGGAAATCAGAGTATAGAAAAAAGAAAAACCACTCTAAAAAGAGTGGTTAAAAAACTAATAACCATAAAAACCCAGTGAGTGGGCTTTGTGACCGCAATATTAGTCATTACATCATACAAAGATAAACCATACCTATACAAAATAAAAATACAAGTAATGCATAACATCTATAACTCGATCTCGCAGATTTATAATCTTTGAGAGATAATAATTTTCTACCTCGTTGCATGAGCCTGGTGGCTGAGCACAGACTGAAGGTCTGCGAACGTAGTTCACGAAGCCCACTTCACAAAAATCGCATCTATTTCAAGCATTCCTACATCCAATGTCATCCTGAGCGGAGTCGAAGGATACTATCTCGCAGATTTATCAACCTTAAGAGATAATAATTTAATCACACGCTTCTACAATTCGCTAGCGAATTCCAACTTTGCTCCCTTAAAAACACAAGAAAAATAAAAAATCTTTGCGTTTCAGAAATAGAAAAGTTTTACATTAAATGATTTTCGAGATTTATACTCCGTGAGCACAAAACAGAACCCTGTCATTCTGAACCAAGCGCATCAAATTGAAGAATCTCTTCATCTAGAAAAAGATTTTTCGCTCCATTCTTTCGCTCAAAATGACATAAGAAACGGAGGTGTTAGAAAATTGCTTACAGTAAATCTATCTGCAACTATTGTCCTAGGAAACCGCAAGCGTAAAAAAATGAACAGATTTTTTGTTAAAAAAGTCTGCTGTTTAAGCTCGGCATTTTGCCGAGTGAGTTTCAGAGTTTTTAGAAAAATCTATTCATTTTTAGCTGAGGATTTCCAAACTTGATCTTTTCGTTCTTTTGCATCAAGGCAAAAGAACAAATATTTTAAGAAAAAAATTCTTACCTAATAATTCACCAATTAAAAAAGCAAGCCATTACAGCTTGCCTTATATCATTTATTTAATTCCATGAAAATCACTAGGAATAGCCTAAACCACTCTTACCAATCTTAATGCATTATAAGCCCCACTTTTTAGCGGATAGAGTTTCCCATTAATATCTTGGAAATACTCCAATAAAATGTAAAACATTTTCACACCCTCTAAGTCGGGTAGGGCATCCAGTGTAAGCTCCACATCAGCCATTTCTGCATCTACAGAAATCATCTGTTGCTCTGCAAACTTCACCTTACTCGTTAGCGTTACCGCATCGATAACAGCACATGCAAAACTAAAACGCACATGCGTGGCATATTCAGGAATCATAAGATGCTCCTTAGGATAGAATTGCGGAATGCTTACACTACCCACTTCCGTATCTATCGCATACTCTTGTTTCAGAATACTAGAAAGGGGAGCATTTTTATTAAACTCAAACCCTTCAAGTAAAATCTTAGCATCTGGGCTTTCTATACCTACCGCAAAGCTTCTTTGTCCTCTATCAGACACCACATCTAGATTTTTTACCTGCGCCACCACACTTACCAATCTACTGCTGGTTCTCATATCTTTGGCACGGTTGAGAAAAACCCCAATACTGTTTCTAATGAGTTTCCCTGCGGAATTAATATTCCCAAACTCATTCATGTTTTCCCTCGTTCTTTCAAAATTGGCATCATTCAGGATTCTTTCCCTTTCTATACCACCTTTTGCACGTACTTGATACCCCTCTTGGGTTTTGTAAAAAGACATACCATCCAGTTGTCCTTTTAATTTCAAAATTGATGACTCTCTTGCCATAATAAATAAAAAATTTTAATTAAATAATAAGGTTTTTATAACCTCCTTTTTACACCTGTAATAGCGTTGCAACTTATATTACTTTATAAAGATAAAACATCCTGAAACCCTTTGCAAATGGTTCTTCCCAATAAGTTCGTCTTAGTTCATTTTGTTCGTTTTGTTCATATTGTTCACCTATTTTTTCATCATTCTCCTACCAATTCACCCATTACAATTTTTGGAAATGCAAACCCTACCCAAAGCAATGTCAAAGGAAAGTCAAAGGAAAGTATAAGTTAAGGGTAGTTAATGTCTGGTGAAATGAAAAAAAATATTGCTTTTCAGACATTATTGTGAAAATTTAGTGCGTTTTGCGTTTTTTTTATATTAAAAATTCACTATTTTTGTAAGGAAAGTTGCTTGTGCAGCAATCAGTATTTTGTTCTTTGGATTTTCGGAATATATTGAAAAACTTCACCACTTCATCATTGCATTGGCAATATGAAGGAGAGGCAAGTTGACTAATGCCAACCACTGCCCAATCTAGAGACAAAAAAAACAAGACTATTGCAATACTAATAAATTGAAAATAAAAACAATTAACCAATAATGATGGTCTCAATACCAATAATGCGGGTATTACAACAAAAACTCATTTTTATATTTTTAAGAGTATAAAATAGAAATCTTTAATAAAATTAAAACATTATGAAAAACATGACACCTAAAATGGCTGTTGTTTTTCAATACATTCCTTTCTTCCAAAAACATTTACCGACTACGGCATAGGCAATAGTGTTTTTAACTATTGTTTAATGAATCACATTTTAATAAGAAATTGTGATGTCTTTTATCGTTAATGTTTTTACATGAAGAAAATTATCATGGATCCTTATGACGTTCATTTGGTAACGAACTACAGTCTAGGGCACTGTAGAAGAATTATTCGCAGAATTAAAAGCGAAAAAAACAAACTCAAGCATCAGAAAGTAACCGTAGAAGAAGTAGGTGCATATCTTGGCATAAACGCCGATGATATTAGAAAGATGTTTTCTAAAAACTGATGATGTTCTAAAAAGCGCAGTATATACTACTACTGCGCTTTTTCATTAAAAAAGAATAATTCTAATTGAACTCAGTATAAGTTAGTCCACACTGAGCCATTGGATTTTTAATGGATATAACACGGTTATTGAGCGGAGCCGAAATCACAGAAATGATGAGTGAGAATGTCCCTTCTACAGGCTCATGCGCCGAGAGTAGTAATAAATAAAACGGTGATTGAGCGGAGCCTAAATCACCGGGAGTATGAGTGAGAATATGCCTTCGACAGGCTCAGGCATCGGGAGTTGTAATAAATAATAGGGTTATTGAGCGGAGTCGAAATCACCAGCGTAATAATATAACACGGTGGCTGAGCCTGTCGAAGCCACGCAATAAAAAAAACTAAAAACCATGAAAGGATATATGTATATTTTAGAATGTACAGATGGTTCTTATTATACTGGGAGTACTACAGATTTAGAGCTAAGACCGCAACAACATCAGTCGGGTGAAGGAGCTAACCACACCCGAAAAAGGTTGCCTGTACGATTGGTGTATTACGAAGAATTTGAAAGAGTAGATGAAGCTTTTTATAGAGAAAAGCAGGTGCAGGGTTGGAGCAGGAGAAAGAAAGAGGCTTTGATGGAGAACAGAGCAAACGATTTGCCTTTATTATCAAAAAATTATACGGATAAGGATTGATATATTGTGCCTTCTGGCTTCTGGCTTCGACAGGCTCAGCCATCAGTAGCCAGCGGCAGCCAGCAATTTTCGGTGCCTGAGCTTGTCGAAGGCACGGACTTGAGAAATATCACTTCGACAAGCTTAGTGACCTAAACGGTGGCTGAAACGATGCCTGAGCGGAGTCGAAGGCAGAAGCCACCGCAATAATAAATCTTTCCTACAAATCCTTGAAAATCTGCTATTTATTTCGTAAATTTATGGTATCAATAAAATAAAAACTATATTGGTCTTTAATCTTAATAGCATGAATTGTTTTAGAAGCTTTATCTATCTTATCGGTGTGTTCTTGTTGGTTCAGTGCAATAAAAGCGCTGGAGCAGAGGAGGTGCATTATGATACGATTAAGCAAAAACAGAAAGCAGATACCGTCCAAAAAGATACGGTGGTGAAAAAAGAAATAAAGTATCATGCTTTTGTGGTTAAAAATAAAAATAAAGACTTTAACACTTTAGAGAAAAAGTATTCTCAGGAAGAGTTGCATGCTATTTTAGCCATCAATCGTTTGGATTATAAAAACAAATGGAGAGCCGATACCTTAGTGGTTCCAGACATGATGGAGAAAGATTTTACAGTGTACAGTCCGTTTCCTAAAAACGTTTCTGCGGCTAGAAACATTCAGAAGTTGGCGATGTTCAGTTATTCCATTCATGCGTATGCCTTGTATGAAAACGGGAATCTCATCAAGTGGGGACCTACTAGTATGGGCAAAAAAGCAACGCCTACCAAAATGGGGCTCACCTTTACCAATTGGAAGAAAGAAATCGCCATCAGTACCGTGAATTCTGACTGGAAATTGAGATGGAACTTCAATTTGTATAATTATTTGGGAATTGGTTGGCATCAGTATGATTTGCCGGGGCATCATGCTTCACACTCTTGTGTTCGTTTGTTGGAAGAAGATGCCTACTTTATGTACAATTGGGCAGATGAATGGATTTTAAACAAAAAAGGGACTGTAGCTTTGGCTAAAGGTACACCTGTGATTATTTTTGGACCGCCGGTATTCAATAAAAAACCTTGGTTACAGCTTTTAAAATCTCCTCATGCCAATGATTATACAGCGGATCAAATCAACCATGAGATTCAACCGTTCTTACCAGAAATTCTGAAACAACAAAACATTAAAAGGCAATATCTAGAACACGTTCCATAGTCATTTGCATTATCAATGTTAAGCATTAAAAGCATTTCATGCAGCATCAGAAAAGTGCAGTATGTGGTTAAAATAGGAATGATAAAAATCTTCTTTTATAAATTATCTTTTTGAGACAATAATTTTTTATCTTTATCCTTCTAATTGTAGACTATGGCAAAACTGAACGCACTATTCTTTACGTTTTTCTCTCTGTTTGTACTGGCTCAATCTTCTGATGTTGATGCGGCTAAAGGTTTGGTACAGAGAATTGCTCCTGTTTATGCCGAAAAAATAGTCTTTCATCAAGAAAAAAGTAAGACTTCCCCAGATTATTACGAGCTGGAATTCAAGAAAGGGAAACTGCATATTACTGCCAATAATGCCAATGCAATGGCGGTAGGTTTTAATGAATACCTCAAAACGTATGGTCATGTTTCCGTGTCTTGGTATGCAGATAATGTGGTGAAAGTTCCAGCAAAAATGCCTGTTTTTAAAGGAAAAATACGAAACGAGGCAAGAGTTCCACATCGTTTTTTCTTGAATTACTGTACTTTCGGGTATACCATGCCTTGGTGGAAATGGCATGATTGGGAGCGTTTTATCGATTGGATGGCGCTGAATGGCGTGAATCTTCCTTTGGCGATTACGGGGCAAGAAAAAATTTGGCTCAACGTGTGGAAACAATTTGGTTTAAGCGATGAAGAAATTAGAAGTTTCTTTACTGGGCCTGCATATTTGCCTTGGCACAGAATGGCGAATATCGACCATTGGGAAGGTCCTCTTCCGATGTCTTGGATTGATGATCAAGCCGAATTGCAAAAGAAAATTTTAGCAAGAGCGAGAGCTTTTAATATGAAACCTGTACTTCCTGCTTTTGCGGGGCATGTTCCTAAAGCATTGTTAAAAAAATATCCTCATGCTAAAATCACTTCCCTCGGAGAATGGGGTAATTTCAGCGAAACATACCAGAGTTACTTTTTAGATTCTTTTGACCCTTTATTTCTACAAATTCAAGAAGCCTTTTTGAAAGAGCAAACCAAGGAATTTGGTACCGACCATATTTACGGCATAGACCCCTTTAATGAAGTTACCCCTCCAAGCTGGGAACCTGAATATTTGGCGAAAGTTTCTCAACATATTTATGAATCTCTCACTCATGTAGACCCGAAAGCGAAATGGTTGCAAATGGGTTGGATTTTCTATTACATGCAAAATAAATGGACGAATGAACGCATTAAAGCTTATTTGCAAGCCGTTCCACAAGATCAACTGATGATGTTGGATTATTTCTGTGACCATACCGAAGTTTGGAAACGCACCGATTCTTTTTTCGGTCAGCCTTACATTTGGTCTTACCTAGGGAATTTCGGAGGAAATACCACTTTGCATGGAAATCTAAAAGATATAGATGATAAAATAGAAAATGTATTGCAGAATGGAGGCGAAAACCTTTGGGGAATTGGTGCAACATTGGAAGGATTCGGAGATAATCCCGTGATGTATGAATTTATCTTGGATAAAGTTTGGCAGAAGAGTCATCGCATGAAAGATTTTGTAAAAACCTATGCCAAAAGCAGAGTAGGCAAAGAAAATGCCGATGCTGAAAAAGCTTGGGAAATCCTTTCAGAGAAAATATATGTCCAAAATTCTGATGTAGGAAAAGGTGATTTAACGCACTCTAAACCTGTCTTTGAAAAAGCTTATAATTGGACGGTAAATCCAGAGATTGCTTATGATAACCGCGACCTTGCTGCCGCTTGGAAACATTTGATTGCCGTAGAAGCCAATACTGATGAATACAGAGATGATTTAACTGCAGTTGGGAAACAGGTTTTGGGAAATTACTTTTATCAAGTCAGAGACCAATTTACGCAAGCTTATCGTCAACAAGACGTCGCTAAAATGAAAAAAACAGGAGCCGAAATGCTTCAAATTATTCATGATATTGATGAACTTCTCTCTTCTAATCCTAATTATTTGGTTGGAAAATGGATTGCCGATGCTAGAGCCATGACCGATATAGAACAAGAAAAAGCCTACTATGAAAGAGATGCCCGTAAAATCATCAGCGTTTGGGGAGAAAAAGGTAGAGATCTTAATGATTACGCCAATCGTTCTGTTGCTGGACTCATGAAAGTTTATTATGGCGGTCGCTGGAAAATCTTTATAGACGAGGCGATTCTTGCTGTAGAACAAGGCAGAAATGCAGATGAGCAATTGATTTTAGAAAGAGTGAATCAGTTTTCATGGGATTGGTCAGAGGCGCAAAATACTTATCCTTCCACACCAAAAGGAAATACGCTGGAGATTTCTAAGAGATTGTGGGGGAAGTATCGTTTAGGATTAGATAATTAGGTAATTAGATAATTAGGTAATTTGATAATGAGATAATGGTGAGGTTGTAAAGTTGTAAAGTCGTGAAGTTGTTAAGTTGTTAAGTTGTTAAGTTGTAAAAATAGAAAAAATAACACATTATTCATTTGAATATAAAATATCTAATACCAATTACCTCAAACCAAATATGAAGTATGAGATATGAAATACTAAAAACTAAATACTAAATACCAATTACAAATTACAAATTACTAATCACCAATCACCAAAAATACCTAAAACCTATATAAAAAAAAATTATGCAGTTGAGTAATCGTTCTTTAGCCTTAGATGTCTTCCGTGGGATGACGGTGTGTTTTATGATTATCGTGAATACTTCAGGGAACTGGGGAACTACTTTTGCGCCATTGCTTCATGCGCAGTGGAATGGTTTTACGCCTACAGATTTGGTTTTCCCTGCTTTTCTTTTTGCCGTAGGAAACTCTATGAGTTTTGTAATGGATAAATGGAAAAAAATGGCTCAACAACAAGTCTTGACGAAGATTTTCAAAAGAACATTTATTATATTTCTGTTAGGCTATCTCATGTATTGGTTCCCGTTTTACAATGTAGATGCAGATTTTAACATCAAAAGTTTCCCTTTTGTAGAGACTCGATTTCTAGGGGTTTTGCAGAGAATTGCGCTTTGTTATGGCCTAGCTTCTTTGGTTTTATATTATTTCAAACCTAAGTTTTCTTTGTATCTCAGCGCATTTATTTTATTGGCATATTGGTTTATTTTTATAGGATATGGACCTTACGACATGCAACACAATCCTGTTCTGGACTTTGATTTGCAACTGTTTGGCGAAAGTCATCTCTATCATGGCGAAGGTTTTGCCTTTGATCCAGAAGGATTTTTGAGCACTTTCCCAGGTTTGGTAAATGTATTTGCAGGTTATTTTGCGGGGAAATTTATTCAAGAAAAAGGCAGAAGTTATGAAGGTATTGCCCAATTGCTTTTGGTAGGATTTATCTTGATTGCAGGTGGTTTTCTTTGGAATTATGGCTTCGCTATAAACAAAAAACTATGGACGAGTTCTTACGTATTGCTCACCATCGGTTTGTCGATTTCTATTTTGACTTTGATTGTTTATTACACTGATTTTCTTCAACAGAAAAAAGGCGTTTATTTCTTTGAAGTCTTTGGCAAAAATACCTTGGCGATTTATTTGCTTTCTGAACTCATCGTTCCGCTCATGTGGAGAATTCCGATTGCAGGACAAGCTTCATATACTTGGATTTATGAGAACTTATTTACCCCTTTTGGTGCTTATTTTGGAGCGTTTTTATTCTCTTTTGTGTACATGCTTTTGTGTTGGAGTGTAGGTTATATTCTAGACCGAAAGAAAATTTATATTAAGATTTAAAATGTCTTTTTAATAGATAGAAAGAAGCTTTTTAGGCTTTTTTTGAAAGCATTTTAAGTTTTACTACCTTTGTGGCATGAATCAAGACACTATTTGTGCACTCGCGACTGCCAATGGAATTGGAGCGATAGGAATTATTAGAGTTTCTGGAGAACAAGCCATAGAAATCTGTGAAAAATGCTTTGACGGAAAAGCACTTACCCAACAGAAATCTCATACGGTACATTATGGTTTCATCAAAGATGGAGATGAAGTCATCGATGAAGTAATGGTTTCTATCTTTCTGGCTCCCAAATCTTTCACCACCGAAAATTCTGTGGAAATTTCTTTTCATGGTTCTCCACATATTGGCAAAAGAATTTTAGAAGTCTTGATTAAAAATGGTGCAAGAATGGCAAAAGCTGGTGAGTTTACCATGCGTGCTTTTATGAACGGCAGAATAGACCTCAGTCAAGCCGAATCTATTGCAGACCTTATTGCTTCGGAGAATGAAGCTTCCAGAAAAGTAGCTCTTCAACAGCTGAAAGGTGGCATTTCTCAGGAGATTTCTGTGTTGAGAAATGACTTACTCAATTTTGTTTCACTCATTGAATTAGAATTGGATTTTGCCGAGGAAGATGTGGAATTTGCCGATAGAACTGCATTGGTACAACTGCTTCAAAAAATAGAAAGCAAACTGAAATCTTTGATTGACAGTTTCCAATACGGAAATGCCATTAAAAGTGGAGTTGCAGTAGCCATTATCGGAAAACCAAATGCTGGAAAATCTACTTTACTGAATGCTCTTTTAAAAGAAGAAAGAGCTATTGTTTCAGATATTGCAGGTACCACTCGTGATACGATAGAAGAAGTGTTGCATATTAAAGGAAATGCTTTTCGACTCATTGATACCGCAGGTTTGCGTGAAACGGAAGATGCCATAGAAGCGATAGGCGTGGTGAAAGCCAAAGAGAAAGTGGCTCAAGCTGATGTTTTGGTGTACCTTATTGATGTTGCGACTACCGATTTAAAAGACGACCTTGCGATGCTACAGGAATTGGCAAGAGAAGATTTGAAAATCATTATTTGTCTTACTAAAATTGATGAAGTAGAACAGGCCGAGCAAAAAGCAGAAGCTATTGCCAAAACCCTTCAATCTGAAATTCCTGCGCATGAGTTGTTGAAAATTTCGGCAAAGGAAAATATTCATCTTCAGGATTTAAAAGATGAACTTTCTACCTATGTAGAACACCTAAAATCTGAAAGCAACGTGGTGATTACCAACCAAAGACACTACGAATCTCTTCAAAAATCTATTGACGCCGTTTATAAAGTAAAAGAAGCCATTACCTATCAAATTTCTACTGAATTATTAGCGTACGAGCTTAGAAATGCTCTGGAACATCTGGGCGAAATCTCTGGGGAATTTACCAATGATGAAGTATTGGGGAATATTTTTTCTAAGTTTTGTATCGGGAAGTAGGTTATATAGTTATGAGGTGACGAGGTTATGAAGGGATAGAGTGGAAATTTGCTTGTTTTTGATTAAATGAAATGAAATGTCAAAGATTGCAACTCCTCGACATCTGACATCTTAGACCAAATATCATATTCTAATTAAATAACAAATACGAAGATAAAAATGATAGACTTTATTTTTGGTTTTTTCGGATTATTTATCAGACTTGCTTTTGTGTATAAGTTTGATTTAAAAAAAATGAATGCAAATAACTCTCCTGAAGAAAGTCATAAAAAAACAATAGCAGGATTACTTTTGATACCTATCGTAATTATTATTTGAGTTATCCTGTTTTTTATAGAAAAATAAAGAATAGCTCTCTGAATATTTAACATCATTTGAGATAAATAAAAAGTCATTTTTAGACAGTCCCAAAAATTTAAAATTTTTAATATTTTCATGCTATATTT
>DITA01000068.1:0-3825 GCA_002422665.1 Flavobacteriales bacterium UBA6196 | reverse complement strand
GGAATTTTCTTCCGACCATGACTAGGAAATTTCCCGTTTTTAATATTTCTAAAATTTTTACATTAAGGTTTTTCTGAAAGTTTTTTCAAATTTTGGAGTCCTTCTTCATACGATTTCCCCATCCAATAATCCATCATTGGCTTCATAAGATTAGAAGGATATTCCATTTCTGCATCTAGCGTCCAAACCACTTTAGTAGCATTTCCTTCTTGCGTCAATACAATATCAGAAGTGGCTTCCTCTTGACCTTCAAAAGCCATTTTTGTACTTTGTTTCTGATTTGGAATAAGTGCTGTGATTTCTTGGCAACCATTTCCTACATCTTTTTTATCACTTTTCCAGCAATGTTGATCTCCAATCTGACCAGAAACTCCAGAATAGGTAGATTGCAACTGCGGGTCCAATTTCATCCAAGGATTCCATTCATTAAATGCTTTCATAGAATTGAGATGTGAATACACTTTTTCTGCAGGAGCATTAATGACAATCGATTTTTCATAGTGATATTTTTCACCAATGACAAACATGGCAATCACCAAAACAGCTAGAATTGCCAAAAGGATTTTTAAAAACTTTTTCATAGTGTTATAATGTTTATTTTGTGATTCCTTAAAGATAAATATTTTTTATTTAACTAAATTTACAGTCCAAAATTTTAACAAACGATGACAAATCCACTTTTACAATCCTTCAATACAAAATATAATTCAGCTCCATTTGCAGAAATAAAAGAAGAACATTACTTACCTGCATTCAAAGAACTGATAGACCAATCTTTGCAAGAAATACAAGAAATCACTCAAAATCCTGAAACGCCTACTTTCGAAAACACCATCGAAGCATTGGCTTATTCTGGCGAACAATTAGATGTGGTTTCTAATATTTTCTTTAATCTAAATTCTGCCGAAACCAATGACGAAATTCAACAAATCGCACAAGAAGTTTCGCCTTTATTGACTGAATTTGCTTCTAAAATTTCGCAAAACGAACAACTTTTTTCTAGAATTAAAAAAGTTTACGACGAAAAAGACCATTATTCACTCAACGAAGAGCAAAAAATGCTTCTAGAAGAAACCTACAAAGGTTTTGTAAGAAACGGTGCATTGCTGAATGACGAGAAAAAAGAACAACTCAAAAATATTAATATTGAGCTTTCTAAAAAATCTTTACAATTCGGACAAAACGTTTTGGCAGCGACCAATCAATATTATAAACACTTGACCAACAAAGAAGATTTAGCTGGAATTCCAGAGGCAATTCTTGCGCAATATGAAGAAGAAGCAAAAGAAAAAAATCTAGAAGGTTATGTGATTACGCTTCAATTCCCGAGTTTACTTCCTGTACTTACTTATGCTGAAAATCGTGAGTTGAGAAAGGAATTGGCAATTGCAAACGGAAAAAAATCTTTTGACGACGGTGAATTTGACAACCAAAATCTCATCAAAGAATTGGTAAAACTTCGTCAAGAAAAAGCGCAATTGTTAGGCTACAAATCTTTTGCAGATTATATTTTAGAAGAAAGAATGGCAAAATCTCCGCAGAAAGTGTTAGAATTTTTGAACGAATTGCTTACAAAAGCAAAACCTTTTGCCCAAAAAGATGTGGAAGAGCTTTCCGTTTTAGCAAAAGCTGATGGAATTACAGAAATGCAAAGTTATGACCATGCTTATTATGCCGAAAAACTCAGAAAACAAAAATTTGATTTCAATGATGAAGAATTGAAACCTTATTTCCAGTTAGACAAAGTGCAAGAAGCGGTTTTCGGGTTAGCAGGAAAACTTTTCGGGTTAGAATTTGTAGAAACCAGTGACATTCAAAAATATCACGCTGATGTGAAAACGTATGAAATTTTTGAAAGATATGAGATACGAGATACGAGATATGAGATTGAGAATGTAGAATCACTCGAAACTCTAAACCCGGAACTCGGAACACAGTTTAAAGCGTTGCTTTACGCCGATTATCATCCAAGAAAGGGAAAAAGAGCGGGAGCATGGATGACGAGTTTTAAAAATCAATACATCAAAAATGGTGAAAACCACAGACCGCATATTTCTGTTGTTTGTAATTTCACCAAACCTACCTCAGAAACACCAAGTTTGCTGACTTTCAACGAAGTAACCACACTTTTCCATGAATTCGGGCATGCTTTACACGGTGTTTTGGCGAACACTCAATATCCTAATCTTTCTGGAACTTCTGTAAAATGGGACTTCGTAGAATTGCCTTCTCAATTTTTAGAAAATTACTGCTACGAACCAGAATTCTTAAAAACATTTGCCAAACATTATCAAACGGGTGAAGTTTTACCAGATGAAAAAATTCAGAAAATAGAAGATTCTAAAAACTTTATGGAAGGCTATCAAACTTTGAGACAACTCAGCTTCGGAATTTTGGACATGTCTTATCACGCTGAAAACGTAAAAGTAGAAGATGTAAAAACCTTTGAAACCGAAACCATCAAAGCGACTCAAGTTTATCCTACTCTAGCAGAAACAGCTGTTAGCACAAGTTTCTCACACATTTTCCAAGGAGGATATTCTGCGGGATATTATTCTTACAAGTGGGCAGAAGTATTAGATGCAGATGCTTTTCAATATTTCAAAGAAAATGGAATTTTCAATCCTGAAATTGCAGCAAAATACAAAGTTTTACTTTCTAGTGGAGGAACAAAAGACCCAATGGAATTGTATAAAAATTTCAGAGGAAGCGAGCCGAAAGTGGAAAGTTTGTTGAAGAGAGCTTTTGGTTAATTAAAAATGGAAAGTTGAAAATTGAAAATTGAAAATAACAACCCATCTAAAATCTAAAATTTAAAATTTGAAAAATCTTTGCCCTTGTTGTTCAGGAAAATTATACCAAGAATGCTGCGAAGTGTTTCATTCTAAAAAAGAGTTTCCTAAAACTGCGGAAGAACTGATGCGTTCTCGTTATGCTGCATTTGCCATTCCGAATGGTGACTATTTATGGCAAACCACATTGCCCAGCAAAAGAAAATTCCATGACAAAAGTGAATTGGAAGTTTGGGGAAAAGAAAACACTTGGACAAAACTGGAAATCATCAATTCCAGCGAAAAAGAAGTAGAATTTAAAGCTTATTTCACTGATAAATTCGGGAAAGAAAATATTCATCATGAGTTATCTACTTTTAAAAAGGTAGATAAAAAATGGTATTATGTTTCGGGGAAATTTTTGGATTAAAATTAAATTCTCGCAGATTTTGCGGATTCTGCTGATTTTACTTTTTTTTAATTACCTAATCAGCCAAAATTATTTTAGAACATGACAAGTTTTTAAAATGATTTTTAAAACCACAAAAGAGACAAAAGCTTTATATTTCTTAAAGCAATCCAAAAGTAAAAAAAGTAGAACATTTTACTTTTTTTACTTTTGAAATACTTGTTTTCAATCCTTTCTTTTGTCTCTTTTGCGGTTTATTAATTTTTAACATGTACTAAAAACATTATTTATTTTTCTTCTTCTGTCTTAATACATAGAGATAAAGGCTTTCTACTTTTTTCCTTGCCCAATCTGTTTTTCGTAAGAATTTAAGCGAAGAATTAATGCTTGGATTTTCGTTGAAACATCGGATGTTTATTTGCTTTCCCAGTTCCTCGAAACCATTGTAATAATCTACCAATTCTTCGAGAATGGCATCTAATCTTTTCCCGTGTAAAGGATCTTTAGAATTCTGTTCCATGTTATAAAATAAAATCCCGAAAATTTCGGGATTTTTTATTTTAAAAATTTATTTTAAAGTATAATTTCAAAAAAAGATTAGAAATTAGTGACCAGAGTTACCATCAATTCCGTGTGCATGTCCAT
>DITA01000009.1:0-5146 GCA_002422665.1 Flavobacteriales bacterium UBA6196 | reverse complement strand
AAAAAGGAGTTGTGCAACAGCTACTTCTGTTAAACCTAAAATTGCCAAAATCAACTGAAAATATCCGCTGATTTTGGCAACATTTTTCTTTCTTTCAATGGCTTTTCCAACTGCAAATAAAGCCAATAAATACACAAAACTATCTGCCAACATATCTAGACTATCGGCAACTAATCCCATAGAATTAGACCAAAAACCATAGAAAATTTCTAGCAAAAAAAAGAAAAAATTGATTCCTAAAACACTCCAAAGCAATTGTGTTTGATTTTTGTGTTCTTGGAGTTTTTCTTGCGTAAATTCTGTAGAAATATGCTGTGTATCAAAATTTAGTGTTTCTAACTGTTTGAAAATTTCTTCTTCATTTTCATGATGAAAAACCAATAATTCTCGATTGGGAATATCAAAATCCAAAGCTTCAATCGATGTGAAATTCTGAAGCTTCATTCTGATGATTTGCTCTTCTGAAGGGCAATCCATTTTATGGATTTTGAATTTGGACTTTTTCATCACATAAAATTACATTTTCTTTTGGAATTCGCAGAAAATAAAGTTTTGAGTAGTTTCAAAAGGTGTTTTATGTACTTCTTCAAAACTATGGAGCAGCGAAAAATGAGTTCCGAAAATTTTCAAGAATTTCTCTTTGCTGTATTGCGTAATTTCTAAACCGCTACATTTTAGAGGTCCTGATTCTGAAAAGGTTCCCACAAAATACAGTCCGTTTTCTTTTAAAATATTATTCATCAAAGTAGCATATTTCTGAATATCTTCATCTTTGGTCAAAAAATGAAAACTCGCTCTATCATGTATCACATCAAATTTTTCTGAAGGAGAAAAATCCAAAATATCAGACACTACAAAGTTGACTTTTTCTGCTTTTTCGCCTAATCTTTTCTTGATTCTTTCTATCGCATTTTCTGAAATATCAAGTAAAGTAAGACTTTCATAATCTTGCTCTAATAGATTGTCAATCAAATAACTATCTCCACCACCAATTTCTAAAATCTTGGCAGTTTTTGGAATGTTATTTCTTTCAAAAAATTGTAGAGAAGTTTCAGGTTTCTCTTGATACCAACTTACTTCTGTTTCTTTTTTGGTGGCAAAAACATTTTCCCAATGTTGCTTTTTATTTATTTCCATAGTTTAAAGTAAGCAATCCTTCAAGGATTTAAAAAAAATAATTTAACAACAACCCGAATTTGGAGTACAACAACCCACTACTTTCTCTGCGTAAACAGTGATGCTATAAATTCTGGTGGTAGAATCTTTATACTGCTGAATTTCTTCTTCGTTCAGGTAATTTTTTAGAATATCATCTGGAACGATAATCGGTTTTTTCTTCTGTAAAGTAATGTTTTTGAAACCAGAATTTTCGATAATTTTCAAATAATCTTCCATTTGAATGGCAGATGCTACGCAACCAGCATACATTTCCGCCGCATTTTTAATTTTTTCTGGTAAATCTCCCACCAAAACAATATCAGAAATCGAAAAATGACCAGTTGGTTTCAAAATTCTTTGAACTTCTGCAAAAGCTTTTGGTTTGTTAGGAACCAAATTCATTACGCAGTTACTCACTACAACATCGGCAACATTGCTCATCAAAGGAATGTTTTCAATGTCTCCCAAACGGAATTCTACATTATTGAAACCTAATTTATCTGCATTATTTCTGGCTTTTTCTATCATTTCTGGAGTGAAATCTATTCCTACCACTTTACCAGATTCGCCAGTTTCTGCACGAGCTACGAAACAGTCATTTCCTGCTCCACTTCCTAAATCTACTACGTAATCGCCTTTTTTAATTTTGGCAAATTCTGTTGGCAAACCGCAACCTAATTTTAAGTCTGCGTCTGGATTGTAACCTTCCAAATGGTCATAATCATCTGTCATAATATTGTACACTTCGGTACTACAACCGCCACTTCCACAACAAGATGAAGCGTTGGTTTCTTGGTTTTGTAAAGCAATTTCCGCATATTTTTGCTTCACCATTTCTTTAATTTCTTCGTTGGTATTCATGATTGATAAATGATTTTTGATGATTGATTATAAATTTTAGATTAATTTTTAGAAGCTATTTCCTGCTTTCGCTACTCGCTTTTTTTGTCATTGCGAACAACGTGAAGCAATCTGTTGAACATTTCATCCATCGCAATAACAAAAAAGAGCTCAAACATGCCGCTCAATCAGGGCTAGTTCCGTTTTCGTTTTTGAAAGAACTTTAACAGCAAGATTTCTGCTTTTCTATTTTTCTGAAAATTTCAGAAATAAAATGCTCCATTTTCTTCAAAGTTTCAGGATTAATGCAATAGCAAATCGCTTTTCCGTCTATTTCGCCTTGTATAATTCCGGCGTTTTTGAGTTCTCTAAGATGTTGAGAAACGGTTGGTTGAGCCAATTTTATCTCGTCTACAATATCATTACAAATACATGAATCTACAGAAAGTAAATATTCTACAATCGCAATTCTAGCAGGATGAGAAAGCGCCTTCATGAGTTTGGCAACTTCATTTTGTTCTTCTGTAAAATGTTCAGTTTTAGAAATTCCCATATTTTTATATTTTCATATTGCAATATTACGATATATAATTTTCTAAACCAAAATTTTCTTCATAAATTTGAAAAAGAAAATCAAAATCATGTCTATTCAAGAAAATTACCATAAAATTAAAGCCCAAATCCCAGAAAACGTAGAATTAGTTGCTGTTTCTAAATTTCATCCTGTAGAAAAAATAAAAGAAGTTTATGATTGTGGACAAAAAGTTTTTGGAGAAAATAAAGTACAAGAGCTTTTAACCAAAGTAAATGAACTTCCAGCTGATATTCAATGGCATTTAATTGGTCATTTACAAACCAATAAAGTAAAATATATTGCTCCTTTTATTGACACTATTCAAAGTGTAGATTCTGAAAAATTATTACTAGAAATCAACAAAGAAGCAGCAAGAAACAATAGAAAAATTAAAGTTTTACTTCAAGTAAAAATTGCCGAAGAAGAAACTAAATACGGTCTTGAAATCGCTGAAGCCAAAGAAATTTTCAGCAATTATTTAGAACATCAATACCAAAATATTGAAATTTTAGGTTTGATGGGAATGGCAACTTTCACAGACAATAAAAATCAAGTAAAATCAGAGTTTTTAGTTCTGAAATCTCTATTCGATGAACTTTCTACCTTCAAAAAACTCGAAACACTTTCTATGGGAATGAGTGACGATTTTTCACTTGCAATAGAATGTGGTTCTACTTCTGTAAGAATAGGTTCTGCGATTTTTGGAGTGAGAAATTATTAAAATTTAATGATGACTGAGAAAAAATACATTTACCTTTACTTTGCTATTTTATTTTTCGCAATTTTTATTCCCTTTTTTATTTCTTATGGAGGAATAGTTGCAGATACGCTGAGTTATATAAAAATTGCAGATAGTATTCCTGACGTAAAATCTAATCTTTTTCCATTAGGCTATCCTTTAATAATTAGATTATTTCATTCATTTACAGATGATTATTACTTTTCTGCAAGAATAGTAAGCATTTTGACGGTTTTACTTATTGGAGTATTTTCATATTTTAAAAAATTCTATTTCAAAGAAACCGTTATTTTATTGTGTACCAAAATTTTTGTTTTTTGTATTTATAACCTCATATCTGAAGGTTTATTTTTAGGGATTTTTTATTTTCTAATCTATTATTTTCATGAATTTTTTTCCAAGAATAAAAAAGGATGGTCTTTTATATTGCCAACTAGTTTATTATTCCTTGCATTATTTTTAACCAGATATTCTGGGATTTTTATTTACGCAGCAATACTTATATTTCTCTTAATAAATTATAGAAAACCAACGTTTAAGAATTATAAAAAAGATTTTTTCTTTGTTATAATTTTAAGTGGTTTCTTCATTGAGTCTTACATGCTCTACAATTTTCTGAATTTCGGAGGAATTATGGGCGAAAATGAGAGATTTTCGGTGGATAAATCCAGTATTGGTCTTGATATCATTAGAAATTTTCTTGGAGTGATGAACTTAGCAAACCCAATTTTTGGAATAAAACCTGCTCATTTTACTCCCATCACTATTATTATAGAGTTTTTTCTTTTCTTTATTAATCTTATTTTTATTTATCTAATTTACCTTCTCTTCAAAAAAAATAAAGCTTGGAAGTCAGATTTTACAATTACATTTTTATTGATTTCTTCGGCAACTTATTTGGTTTTAGTAATTATATCAAAATTTTTTCAAGGCATAGAAGAACTCAATACCAGAATGCTTTCCGAAAGCAGTTTCCCTTTATTTCTTAGTGCTATAATTCTATATTTTCAATCTGATTATAATAAAAAAATCATTTTTTATTTAGCTGTATTTTCACTTCTATTTAATGCAGCTTACTTGATAAAAATTCCACAAAATTTTCTTAAAAGAAAAGCAGAAGTTGAGAATCAAATCGTAAATTTAAAAGACAAAAAGTACTATTTTGATAATATAAAAAATGAAGAAAAATCGCGTAAAGAATATAAAATCCCTATTATCAATAAAACTTTTTATTACGAACATGGTAATCAACAAAAACCATTTATTGATGGAAATATCATCATTTCAAAAAATCCAGAAATTAATTTATTGTTAAAAGACACTGTTAAAAATAAAAAAAGCATTATTTTTAGCAGTGATATTAAATAATTTCACACAGGTTCTCCATAAAAATAAATAAATTTGCCTTATGCAAAAAGTATTAATCGTAGAAGACGAAAAAGCAATTTCTGGTGTACTCCACAGTATTTTATCAGATGAATTAACCAATTACGAAGTTTTGGTTGCAGAAGATGGTTTAGAAGCCTACAAACTCATCGAAAAAGATGATTTTGCCTTAGTCATTTCAGATATAAAAATGCCAAAACTTTCTGGTACAGAACTTTTGAAACAAGCACTTCAATTAAAACCAGACACTACTTTTGTCATGATTTCTGGCCATGCTGATATTGATACTGCTGTAAATTCTTTAAGAGATGGCGCTTACGATTTTATTTCAAAACCTATTGACATTAACAGATTGATTACCAGCGTAAGAAATGCTCTGGATCGTAAAAATTTGGTTCAAACCACTAAAGTTCTTCAAAAAGAAAATACTCAACTCAAGAAAAAAGTCA
>DITA01000038.1:0-12612 GCA_002422665.1 Flavobacteriales bacterium UBA6196 | reverse complement strand
TTTTAATTCGGTTTACTTTTTCTTTGCCGTTGTTATTTCTGGTTTTGAAATGCCCAGTGAAAATTCCGTTTTCGAATCGGGCTTCTGTAGCCAAAAGTTTCATTCCCATTTTTTCGGCAAAAGGTTTCACCCAAATATCAAGAGAAGCGGTTATTAAGTAACTTTCTGTGTTTTCTTTATCAATGTTTTCTATAAATTCTAAAGCGTTTTCTCTGATAATTTTCGGATAAAATTTATCGACAAACTCTTGAGAAACTCTATTGATTTTTTCTTCTCTTTCCCCTTTTAGAATAGAACCAATGAAACTTTTTTTCACTTTTTCTGCATTCGCCAAATGTAATTTTACCAAAACAAAAAGCGGAATGTGTTTCAGAAAATTCCAGAAATATTTTTTTTCATTATAAAAATTCAAGTACAAAAACATGGTGTCTTTGTACGTAAGTGTTCCATCAAAATCAAATAGATATAGTTTTTTCATTAAATTGTTGTTAAACCATTAAGAATACATTAAATTCTTATGAAGCATTAAGTATTCGCTGGCGAATTTAATAAATTTAGTTGTTAAAGAACAGAGCGTTTGATAATCCTGTAATCAAAACTAAAGCTAATATTAAAAACAAAAATGCAGAAATATTTTCAATAAAATATAGAATTCTTGATAATTTACAATCTTCTAGTTTACCTTCGCCTGTTTTTAGTTTTCTTATTAATTTTAAAACCTCTTGATATTCATATTTATTCAAGGCATAAGTTTTAATAGACTTTCCGTTTTCTAAATCTATATACGTTTTAAACGAATTTGTAATATGAGTTCCTTCTGAAAAAAGAGTTCCAGAGGTTTTAACCTCTTTTGAAATTTGTCTAATTTGTTTTATATCATCAAACTTTATTTTTATTTTATATGGAAAAAAAAGATATGATAAAACTAAATGTTCATTAGTTAATGTTAAAATTTGAATTTTGAGTAAATAAAATAATGCACCCAAAATAATAACCAAAAAACCAATAATTATTGCTAAAAAAGAATAAAATTCTACTGTGTTGGAAATTTTAAAAACTCCATTATTTTGAGAAATAAATGAATTTAAAGCAAGTTTTATCATTAAACCACAAAAAATAATTCCTATTACGAAAAATACATTCATAATAGAAATTGGATTTGATTTATACAATATTTTTTGTTTCAATTACAGTTTCAATTTCTTAAAAATAAACTCAGGAATATGAATGATAATGAGCATGATTAATCTCCAAATTGGCAAAACATAAACGATATTTTTTTGCTTTTTATAAGCTTTATAAATGCATTCTGCCGCTTGTTTTGGTGTTGCAGTAAGTTTTGGATTGAGTGGTAAACCTTCGGTCATTTTGGTTTCCATAAAACCTGGTTTTACCGTCATCACATGAACTTTTTTAGAAAAAAGATAATTTCTCAATCCACTTAAATAAGCAGTAAATGCCGCTTTTGCACTTCCGTAGATAAAATTACTCTGTCTTCCTCTATCTCCAGCTACAGAGGAAAGCGCGATGATGTTTCCACTTCTTTTGCTTTCCATTTTTTTAGCAAAATAATTGATTACAGGAACCAATTTTGCATAATTAATGTCAATGATTTTCTCAGTGTTTTTATCATCATACAAACCATCTTCGGTTCCCAAACCTAAATAACCAGTGGCACAGAAAAGCAAATCTGAGTCTACATTTTCAAAAACAGAATAATTGATTTCTTGAGTCAAATCTAATTCTATGATTTCTGATGGCTGTAGAAATTTCACATCGATATGTTGCGCAAAACGTTCTGTGGTTTCTCGGCTAGAAGTAACCAGATAAATTTTAGGAAATTTTTCACCAGCAGTTAATGCTTTTTCTACAAATGCTTGTGCAACTTCTGATGTGGAACCAAGAATAATCATATGTAATTGGTTAGTTATGAACGATTTAGATTTTTTATTAAGACCCTCTTTTTATTCTTTTGCTTTGCAGCGAAACAAATTTAGAACTGTCTATATTTTTCAGATAATTGGTGAGTGAAGATTTACTTATGCTGTCTTTGGTCAAGTAAATTCTACCGCCAAATTCTTCCACAATTTTATCTAAATTATCTACCAATTGTCTTAATTCTCTATTGATTTTAAAGTCTAAAGCTAGCGTGTAGCCTTCAAAAGGGAAAGAATTATACGCTTCTGGATTTCCTTTGCCAAAAAGTTTAAGAACTGCTAAAAACGAACCTTGTCCACTTCTACCAATGGTTTCTAAGATTTTTTTCATGCCTTCTTTTCCTTTTTCTTTTGGAATCACCATTTGGTATTGAATAAAACCACCTTTTCCGTAGATTTTATTCCAGTCGTTAATGGCATCCAGAGGATAGAAAAAAGTTTCGTAGTCTATGAAATTTTTAACAACTTTCTGTCTTTGTTTATTGAAGTACAAGAAGTTAAAAGCTCTTACAGAAAAACTATTCAATACAAAACTTGGAAAATAAAACGGAATAGTAGGACTTAATTTTTTCTTTAATCTCAATGGATTTTCTTGCCATTTTTGGGGCAACTCTGCTCTAAGCGCAAACTCACCTCTCATTAGAATACTTCTGCCGATGTTTTTACCTTTTTGCAAGCAATCTATCCAAGCTACGGTATACGTCCAGTCTACTGATTCTTCGAAAAGTTGGAAGATTTCGTCTAGATTTTCCGCTTTTATTGATTCTTGACGAATGTAAGCTGATTCTATATTTTTGAGTTTAATTTTTGCAGAAAGAATAATTCCGGTAAGTCCCATTGCTCCGAAAGTAGCCCAAAATTTCTCTGCATTTTTTTCTCTAGAACAGGTAATGATTTCACCATCTTCTACCATCATTTTAAATTCAATTACGCTTTCTACAAAACTTCCTTCTAGATGATGATTTTTCCCATGAATATTAGAAGCAATAGCTCCTCCAAGGGTGATAAATTTAGTTCCTGGGGTAATGATTAAAAAGTAACCTTGCTTAATAATGACTTCTAAAATTTCTGAAATCAGAACGCCAGATTCACACTCTATTATTCCATTTAAACGATCAAAACTGATGAATTTATTTAATTTCCTTGTAGAAAACATAGCATCTGCCAAAGCGGCATCTCCATAGCATCTTCCGTTACCATACGCAATAACTTCGTTATTTTGTCTAAGAAATTCTCTTATTTTATGGTAGTCTTCTTCAGCTTTGAAGAGCTTGTTTACTACGGGATGATTGCCCCAAGTAGAAACATTTTTCACGAAATTTGGTTTCATTTTTTTAAATATATTAATAACAAAAATGCTATTAGCCAAATGAGAATGGTTATCTGTATATATCTGTCTTTGTAGACAATTTTAGTAGGAGATTCGGTTTTATTATACACCAAAGTTTGTTGTAAATACCTTAAAAAAGCAAAAACGACGAACAAAACTGTATAAAAAACTCTTACCCCGAATTTTTCTTGAACCTCAGGAGTTAAGGTAAACATAAGATAACAAACAATTGCCAATGTCACCGAAATAGAAAGGGCAATATCTGCAAATTGTACGTTATAGCCGTCTAATGCTTTTCTGGTTTTCCCAGAAATTTCGGCGTTAATTAACTCTCCTCTTCTTTTGCCAATGGCTAGAACTAATGCTAAGACAAATGTTAATAAGATTGCCCATTGTGACACTGCAATTCCTGTAGCATAACCTCCCGCTAAAACTCTAAAAACAAAACCTAATGCTATAATAGAAACATCTATAATGGCCACGTGTTTTAGCTTAAAAGTATAAGCTATATTCATGAAAAAATAGGAAGCAATGATGATAGAAAATTTGGTAAAATTCTTATGAAAATAGTCTGCACCAAAGAAAACCAATAAAACAACAGATAAAATAAGAAGTACAAAAATAATTTTAGCTGCGGTTTTAGAAATGGCGCCACTTGCTAATGGTCTTTTGCATTTTTCTGGATGTTTTTTGTCTGATTCTATGTCTGTATAATCATTCAATATATAAATGGAGCTAGCTGTAAAAGAAAACACTAGAAAAGCAAATAAACTTTTCAAAGTTAAGTCTACATGCATCACATTCCCTGAAAAAAAAATCGGAGTAAAGACAAAAAGATTTTTTACCCATTGCTCTATCCTTAAAAGCTTAAGAAATTTACTCATTAAAAATATTATCTAGACAAATTTAAGAATAAAAAAATAAAAAATCGCCTTGTAAAAAAGGCGATTTTAGAGTATAAATAAATCTAGTTATTTCGTTTCTGATTGCGCATCTTTAATCATTTCTTCATTTGCGGTAATGGCAAATTCTACTCTACGGTTTTTAGCTCTACCTGCTTCCGTATTATTGTCTGCAACTGGCTCTCTTTCGCCAACTCCCATTGCATATAATCTAGATTTTGCCAACCCCAGAGAAACTAAGTAACTCACTACAGAATTTGCTCTTCTTTCGGATAAGCTCTGGTTGTATTCATCAGTTCCTCTAGAATCCGTATGTCCGTAAATATTGATATTGGTATCAGGATTGTTTTTAAGCACACCAGCTAATTTGTTTAAGTTGGTTTTAGCAACCGAAGTAAGATTAGATGAATCAAAATCAAAGTTTACTGTATTTTCTGATAGTATAACTCTTATTCCTTCATTTACTCTCACTACTTCTGCTCCTGGTAAAGCTTCTTTAATTTCTTTGGCTTGTTTATCCATTTTATTACCGATCACTCCACCAACTACTCCACCAACTACACCGCCTAAAACGGCACCTTGCGGAGCGTTACCGCCTTTTCCTACATTATTCCCGATTACAGCACCTAAAACAGCACCTGCAGCCGTACCAATTACGGCACCTTTTTGAGTATTATTTGCATTCTGAATCGCTTCACAGCTGGTTAACACCATTGCTGATGATAAAAATAATGCTGCTACGCTTGATTTATTGATAAGTTTCATAATTTTTTTTAAATTTTAAAAAGTTATTTTTGTTCCATTCCTGTTCTTACAAAATTGTAATATACTTTAATCAAATTCCCTTCAAAAGGAACACTTTGGACTAACGTAAAGTTGTCTGTGTCTTGTTTTTCAATTTGTAAAATATAACCAGCCGTTACATTTTTAGCTTTAGTATCAGCTACTAATTTCTTGAATTTAAATTCATTATCTCTGGTTACTTCAAATTTAATAGGTTGAGTTACTGTAGGACAGTTTCCACCACCTTTTATGGTATACGCTCCAGAATAATTATTCGGGATAAGTCTCCAATGACTTCCTACAAAACACTGAGCATCTGCTCCTTCGTCAAAAGGCTTTATTTGATATCCTTTATCATAATTTACACTGGTAATTTCCCAATCACCTTTCATTTTTAAAAATTCTGCTCTAGAAGTTTGAGCACTTTCTGCTTTTTTCACAGAAGAGCAAGAAACGGCAAATAATGAGCCGAAAGCTAGAGTCAATAGTACTTTTTTCATCTTTTACTTAAATTTGGTTGTTATTTATGAATGTAAAGTTATGAAGTTAATTGTAAAAACTGTGCCAATATGATAATCTTATAAACTTTTCTTAAAATTCAACAAATAAAAAAGGCTGTAAAAAACAGCCTTTCAATTGATTAGTATGATTAATTATTTTTTTCTAACTACTTTTTTCTTTTTAAGCACCGCCTTTTTCACTGGTTTTGCAGGAGCCGCATTGTAGAAATGTGTATAAGCGTATTGTGCCGCTTTATACAAATCTATCACGCCTCCAGATTCTGAAATTAAATCAAATCTATTATTGGTATTGGTAGGCAACATTGCATTTACCTCAGACTTATTTACAGATTTTACTAGAGATTCTATTATTTGCTCTGGTTTCAAATTAGGCATATAAGCCAATAAAACTGCAGAAGCTCCCGCTACTACTGGAGAAGCCATAGAAGTTCCTTGTAAATATTCATATTTACCATCTGGAACGGTAGAATAAATTTTATCACCGGGCGCAAAAACATTCACCATTTTTTGATTAAAATTAGAGAATCCTGCTCTTAAAAATTCATTATTATTGGTACTTGCACCTACTACAATCATGTTGTTAATGAAAGGTTTTTCGTCTTTAGTAGATTTAAAATTAGTAGGAAAATAAGGATTTTCTTGAATATCTTCGTTTTCGTTTCCGGCAGCTTTTACCAATAGAACGCCTTTGTCTTTAGCATATTGAAACGCTTCCCACACCAATTCTTTTTCAGGAGAAACTGCTTTCCCGAAGCTCATATTAATGACTTTAGCACCATTATCTACCGCATAACGAATAGAGTTTGCCACGTCTTTATCACGCTCATCACCGTTTGGAACCGCTCTTACCGTCATAATTTTTGCCACTTTATAGGCAACTCCGTATTGCACTTCATTTCCTTGAGGATAACCTGCGATAATTCCCGCAACGTGAGTTCCGTGTTGTGCATCTGGACCTTCGTAATGATTATTTCCGTAGAATTTCTCTTTTTTGTCTTGATAATTATCTCCTACAATTGCTCTAGGATCAAAATCTAAGTTATACTGTTTTGTAGCTTGAGGTTCGAAATATTCTAAAGCTCCTTTGATTTCTTTGTTTAAAAACTCTTCTACTTCTGCTTGAGATTTCCCAACCATAGTAGGATCATTTACTACTTGACTTAAAATCGAAAGATTTCTCGCTTCTTCTTGTGTAGTTGGTTTGATAGCATCTAAATTTTCTTTAGTCAACGTTTTCCCTTTTAAAGTAGCTGCTACACTAGGAATCACTTTTGCAAATTCTGAATAAAACTGAAACTGCTGTTTAGCTTCTACACTTTTTTTATTGTACATATCCTTTGCACGAAGATACATCTCAAATTCTGTAGGCATTTTTGCTTGATTGGCTTTGTTTACTTCTGAACTCGCCCCTTCAAAAACAGGTTTGTATTGTTTTACAACTCTGGTTACTTCTAAATTGTCAATTTCTACATCTCCATTTTTACCCCCGATAAAGTTCCAGCCGTAAACATCATCTAAGTAACCGTTCCCATCATCATCTTTACCATTATTAGGAACTTCGTTTACGTTTTTCCACATATTTTTTATTAAACCAGGATGGTCTACTTCCACACCACTGTCTATTACACCTACCACTACTGTTTTAGGTTTTAGACCTTTTGATTCAAAAAATTTATATGCGTTTTGAGTATTGACTCCGTAAACATTTGTTGTAGAAAAATCTTTGTGATACCAAGTCATCAAATCTTTATCTTCAGTTTTGGTTTCTTGCGAAAACCCAAAATTAAATCCTGCTAAAAATGCAGCTGCAATGATTATTCTTTTCATTATGATATATTTTGTATGGATTGAGTTACTTTTTTAATATACGTAGCAGATTCTGGGCCAATGTTACAAACCACGTCTAGTATTGATAAATCTTTGATAAATCCTAATTTATCACTAAATGTTTGGTAATATTCTGGCAAATGATATTCTGACTCTTTTTTGGCAGAAAAACGCTCTCTTAAATCTACTGCATCTGGTGTTTTTTCGAATTCCGTGGTGAGCGAAAAGTCTTTTTCAACCTTTAAAATTTGAAGAATGATTTTCAAAGCATTGAGATTAAACTCAATAAGAGATGTAGGCTGTACCGAGAAAATCTGCTTCAACTTATCTTCGTAATACTCGAAATAAGGCGAACTTTGGTAAGCGATTTTAACGGATTTCCAGTGGAGTTTTTGCCAATCTTCAGCATAAGAAAGCTCTAAATCTTTCATCGCACGTTTTCCGTTATGATGAATTGGCAAAATGAGTGCCAATTTACCATTTGCACCGTAAATATTGCATCTGCTTCTGTAGGTTTGTTTAGGGAAATTCTCATGTTGCTCCAGAAGAATTTCGTTTTCTTCTTTTAAAAATTCTGCAAACCAAGAAACTGGTGGCAAATAAAATATAGGTAATAACGTTTTCATTTTCATTCTAAAATTGAGTGTCCAAAGTTAAAAAAATAAATGTGATTATATCAAAAAACCCTTTCTGCGTTTTGAACGCAAAAAGGGTATGACAATTTTTCAAATTTCTATAAAATTCTACTCTTCTTCTTTATTTTTCCCTTTGAAAAGTTTTACAAAAAATTCCCAACCGAAGAATAAGATTAAAATTGCGGCTGCAACCCACCAATAAGACGTTTTTTCTTTTTCGCCAGTGTTTGTTGCTTTGAACATACGTTCCCATCTTACTTTTTTAGGCCCTTCATCAAAAGTTCCTTGTAAACTAAGCCAAGTAAACATCGGGCTTCCTACAATATGAGTTTCTGGAACAAAACCGAAGAAACGAGCATCTAGAGAAGCATCTCTATTATCTCCCATCATAAAATAGTAGTCTTGTTTTACGGTATATTTATCAGTTTGATTACCATTGATATAAAACTTCCCTCCTTTGAATTCTAAAATATTTCCTTCAAATTCTGTGATCAGTTTTTTATATTCTGGTAAATTTTCTTGAGTAATGGTAATCACATCTCCTTTTTTAGGAATAGTGAGCGGTCCGTACCAATCTTGGTTCCAAGGTTTATTAATTGGGAAAATCGATTGAGAAATGTCTACTTTTTTAGACATCAAAGCATGACCTGTTCCATCGTTTACATATTGACCGTTTTCGTCTAAAACAGGATAGTAAGAAACTGCTCCTTTTCCTTTTTCGCCTAAAACTTCTTCAGCCTTTACAAATTCTGGAATGGCTTTAATTTGAGCCAACAAATCTTTAGTTAGCCCTTGAAACTGATAATAATGCAGTCCTTCTTTAGTTTGTCCTTCATCTGTAATCGGTAAATAGGCAAGATTTTTCCATAAATAATCGATGTCTATTTCTGAACGTGTATAAATAGTATATGAACGCTGAACTTCGGCATCTGCCATTTGAACTTCTGGTTGACCATTAATGTATAAATTCCCTGCTCTCATTTCTACCACATCACCACCTACCGCTACACAACGTTTTACGTATGGATCTTTTCTATCAATCGCTGTATGAACAGAATCTCCTGGATAATTGAAAACTACAATGTCATTTTTCTTAGGTTTTTTAAATTCACCAATTCTAAAATATGGTAATTTAATGGCATCTACATAAGATTTCGGGTCGTTCTTAGGATTTCCATCTTTCTGAGTATCCATAATGGTTCCCTGCAAAAATGGCAAAGCTACTGGTCTCATTGGCATTCTGTAACCATAACTCCATTTGTTTACGAATAAGAAATCTCCTACCAATAAAGTTCTTTCCATAGAACCTGTAGGAATGGCAAATGGTTGGGTAACAAAAGCGTGAATAATCGTAGCAAAAACTACTGCAAAAGTGATAGAACCTAAGAAAGATTCCTTTTTAGCTTTCGGATCATCTACTGCAAATCGGTCTACTTTATTCAACTGAAAATAAGACGAATACGCCAAATAAATAAAAGGAAGCAACGCTGTAAGAATTTGTTCTAACACTGAAGTTCTTCCAAATTTTTTCATCAAAAACAAATGGAAAACAGTCATCATAATAGGTCCCACAATTGGCAAATATGCCAAAACAACCCACCATTTTGGTTCGCCTACTTCTTTCTGAATGATGTAGTAATTATAAAAAGGAACAAAAGCTTCCCAGCCTTTGTAACCCATTTTTTGATATAATTTAAAAGACGAAAGTCCTAGTAAAACTGATAAAATCAGTATAAAAATAGAATATTGTAAGATGTAATCCATTTTCTATGATTAATATGTGATGTGTAATTAGTAATGCAATTCGTGATTTGTTACATTAAATTTCAGAGCGTAAGGTTTTTACTCAGATTAAAGTCCTAAAACTTCTTTCATTCCAAAGTTTCCTACTTTTCCCGGCAAACATTCTGCAGCAATTACTGCACCTAATGCAAATCCGTTTCTATTAAACGCAGTATGTTTTATTTCGATTTCGTCTACTTCTGAACGATAATAAACACTGTGTGTTCCTGGAACTTCTCCTTCTCTTATTGCCTCTATTCCTAGAGATTTCCCTTCAGTTTCCTCTAATTTCCAAGAATTATAGTCTGAATGTTTGAAGATTCCTTCCGCAATAGAAATTGCAGTTCCACTTGGTGCATCTTTTTTATGAACGTGGTGAATTTCTTCGAGTTGACAGGTATAATCATCACTGAATTTCTGCATCAGTTTCGCTAAATTTTCATTTAAAGCAAAGAAAAGATTCACTCCTAAACTGAAGTTAGAACCATATAAAAATCCAGTCTCGTTTTCTAAGGCTATTTTTTCGATGGCAGGTTTTTGTTCTAGCCAACCCGTGGTTCCACAAACTACTGGAATTTTATTTTCTAAACAGGTCTTTATATTGCTAAAAGCTACTTCTGGCTGCGAAAATTCTATCACTACATCTGGATTGTTCAGATTTTCTTTGGTAGGCGTTTCGTTTAATCTTGCTACAACTTCATGTCCTCTTTTTGTGGCAATTTCATCAATTATTTTGCCCATTTTTCCGTAACCTACTAATGCTATTTTCATTTTTTTAATTTTTAAAATCTAAAACTCAAAGACAATCCAGCTTTACCATTTGCTACCCCTAAATCATCGTAAATAATGGTAGGTTTAATTGCTAAATCTGGGTCTTTCTTTTGGTCGTATAAGTGTGCATCTACTACCGCATCTACAATATTTAAAATATATAAAACTCCGGTAATGGCGATGGCATAATCTCTTTGTCTTTTGGCTCTGTCTTGTGTATTTCCTAGAACCGTAGCGTCTACATAAGGTAAATCATCAAACTCGTGAGGTTGACCATTTAATTCTGCTAAAAACGCAGTTCTATAACGGCGAAATTGCTTATCATTATACACAATAATCCCTACTCCAGTTCCTACAGCTCCCCAAACAATTGGGATTTTCCAATATTTCTTGTTGTAGTACTGACCAAGGCCTGGAAAAACAGCAGAATACAACCCTGCTTTTGTAGGATTGTATTTTTGAATGGTGCTCACGTTGGCTTTTTCTATTTCCTCAACTACCTGTTTTTCGGTTTTGATAGTATCGAAAGGTTTAATTTCTTGAGAAAAAAACAACCCAAAGAACAACAATAATATGATGGAGTAAACTGCTCTCATTAATTAAAGTGTGAAAGGATTTTGTTCAGTTCATCTTCGTTATTGAAATCAAGGATGATTTTCCCTTTTTTTCCTTTGCCTGAAGATTTTATTTCTACCCCAACTTCTAAAACATCAGCTAATGATTTTTCTACTTTTCTTAAATGATTAGGAAGTTCTTTTTCAGTTTTTTGGATAGATTTTTTAGGATTTTTAAGTTCCGAAGCTGCTTTTTCGGCTTGTCTTACGTTTAATCCTTCTTTGATGATTCTTTTGAAAAGTTCTTGTTGAAGTTCAGCATCTTCTACACTGATGATTGCTCTACCATGACCTGCAGAAATCTCGCCACTTCTTATTGCATTTTGAATTTCAGGACTTAACCTCAACAAACGAATAGAATTGGTAATCGTACTCCTTTCTTTCCCTACTCTAGAACTTAAATTTTCTTGAGTAAGACCTATTTCTTCTAATAATCTTTGATAAGTAAGTGCTACTTCTATGGCATCTAAATCTTCACGCTGAATATTTTCTACCAAAGCCATTTCTAGCAATTCTTGGTCATTTACCAATCTTATGTAAGCAGGAATAGAAGTAAGACCAGCAATTTTAGAAGCTCTGTAACGTCTTTCCCCAGAGATAATTTCAAATTTATCACCATCTTTTCTTAAAGTGATAGGTTGAATGACTCCAAGATTTTTTATGGATTGAGCCAATTCATTAAGGGCAGTTTCATCAAAATAAGTTCTAGGCTGAGTTGCATTAGGATAAATATCTTCTAATGCTACTTCTACCATGTTTCCTACTAATTTTTCGGCTCCTGTATCTGTTGCAGAATTAATGTTACTTTTGCTTTCGGCACTTAAAATAGCACCCAAACCACGTCCCATTGCTCTTTTTTTGTCTTTCATATTGTATGATAAGTCATTAGTCATGAGAACAAACAAAATTTCTTCTCAATTCTAAAAATGTTATGCTTTTTGTAATTTTTCGTTTTTCAGAAGTACTTCTTCTGCGAGTTGAATGTATTGAATTGCACCTTTGCTTTCTGCATCGTACATCAAGATGCTTTCTCCGAAACTTGGCGCTTCAGAAAGTCTTACATTTCTAGAAATTACCGTTTCGAAAACCATTTCTGGGAAATGCGTATTCACTTCTTCTACCACCTGATTAGAAAGTCTTAATCTAGAATCGTACATGGTAAGTAATAAACCTTCGATGTCTAAATCATAATTGTGAATTTTCTGAACATTTTTCACGGTGTTCAATAATTTACCTAAACCTTCCAAGGCGAAATATTCACACTGAATTGGGATGATTACAGAATCTGCAGCAGTAAGTGCATTTACCGTAATAAGACCTAAACTCGGCGCACAATCGATGATGATGTAGTCATACTCAGATTTTACCTCTTCTAATGCTTTTTTGAGCATATATTCTCTCTTGTCACGGTCTACTAACTCAATTTCCGCTGCTACCAAATCAATATGAGAAGGTACAAGGTCTAAATTTGGAGATGAAGTTTTTTGGATACAATCTTTCACATCTGCAC
>DITA01000053.1:0-8794 GCA_002422665.1 Flavobacteriales bacterium UBA6196 | reverse complement strand
AAATTGCAGTAGACCGAAACATCACGCCAAGAATGTTTAAAGGTGTACAAGTGACTCCCGAAAATGATTATTTAGAAAGTAGAAAAGTTTTGTTGTTAAACAACGATTTAAAAATGGGCTTAGCAAAGCCTAAAAAATCTACAGATTATTATTATAAAAATGCAGAATGTGATGAACTGCTTTTCGTACATGAAGGAAAAGGCACACTGAAAACCTTTGTAGGGAATTTAGACTTCGAAAAAGGAGATTACCTTATCATTCCAAGAGGAACGATTTATCAAGTAGAGTTAGAAACTACAGAAAATGTCTTTTTCTTTTTAGAAGCACACTCCCCGATTTATACGCCAAAAAGATACAGAAATGAGTTCGGGCAATTGCTAGAACATTCGCCTTTTTGCGAAAGAGATATTATCGCTCCCACTTTTGTAGAACCCAAAGACGAAAAAGGAGAATTTCTCATTAAAGTAAAAAAGGAAAACCTGATTTGGGATTTTATTTACGCTACGCATCCTTTTGACGTAGTAGGTTGGGACGGTTATTTCTATCCTTATAAATTCAATATTAAAAATTTTGAACCGATAACAGGAAGAGTTCATTTACCACCACCGATTCATCAGAATTTTGAAGCGCATAATTTTGTGATTTGTTCTTTTGTGGCGAGAATGTACGATTATCATCCTCAAGCGATTCCTGCACCTTACAACCATTCGAATATAGATTCAGACGAGGTTCTTTTCTATACTGAAGGAGATTTTATGAGCCAAAATCACATTGACTTAATGGATTTCACCCTTCATCCTGGCGGAATTGTTCACGGACCTCATCCTGGCGCAATGGAAAGAAGCATTGGCAAAAAATTCACCGAAGAATATGCGGTAATGATAGATCCTTTCAGACCACTGAAAATCACAGAAGAAGCAATGAAAGTGGAAGATAAAACCTACGCTACCAGTTGGTTAGACACCGAAGAAAATTATTTACACGATAGAAGTCAAGAGTAAAAACCCGAATAAACATTTAAAAATTTTATGGGTTAAAAATTCCTATTTTTATGCACTTTAGCACAAAAACAGGTCAATATTATCAAAAAATCAGAAGTTTATTTGATAAATCTCATCTTTTACATTCTTCATAAAAATGTAACTTTGGGAAACAGAGAAAATTGAAAAGTTTAGAAACATAAAAACGATTATATTATGTATAATTACGTCACGGCAGAAGAAGCCTTATCACTTGTCCAGAGCAACCAAAGAATATTTTTTCACGGGAGTGCTTGTACTCCTAATTATTTGATTTCGGAATTAGCAAAACAAGCCCACAGATTAAGAGATGTAGAGGTGGTTTCCATCACCGTTCAAGGTGAAGTAGAAATTGCAAAACCAGAATATAGAGAAAGTTTTTATATCAACTCTCTTTTTGTTTCGGCACCGGTAAGAGAAGCGGTAAACAGTGACAGAGGAGATTTTGTTCCCGTTTTTTTGAGTGAAATTCCTATTTTATTTAAAAACAATATTCTTCCGTTAGATGTAGCTATTATTCAGGTTTCACCACCAGATCAGCACGGTTATTGTTCCCTGGGAACTTCTGTAGATGTAGCGAGAAGTGCAGTAGATTCTGCAAAATATGTGATTGCACAGGTAAATCCTAAAATGCCAAGAACGCTAGGAGATTCTATGCTTCATGTGAAAAGAATTGATAAAATGGTATGGCATGAAACCGATTTATTAACGGTAGATTACGCTGCGAAAGTTTCTGATGACGAAAGAACCATCGGAAAATACATTGCCGAAATGGTAGAAGATAAATCTACGCTTCAAATGGGAATTGGTACGATTCCAGATGCGGTTCTAAGTTCACTACATAATCACAAGGATTTAGGTGTACACACGGAAATGATTAGTGACGGAATCATAGATTTAGTTGCGAATGACGTAGTAAACAATAAATATAAAGGAACACATCTCAACAAAACCATTACTGCATTTTGCTTTGGAACAAAGAAATTATACGATTTTATCGACAACAATCCTTCCTTCCAGTTTATGGATGTAACTCATGTAAACAATCCATCTATCATTAGAAGAAACAAAAAATTAGTAGCCATCAATTCTGCTATAGAAGTAGATTTAACTGGCCAAGTTTGTGCAGATTCTATTGGCACTTATCAATATTCAGGAATTGGCGGACAAATGGATTTTATTCGTGGAGCTGCACTTTCTGAAGGTGGAAAACCTATTATTGCCCTTACTTCTAGAACCAAAAAAGGAGTTCCTAGAATTGTTCCTTACTTAAAAGAAGGAGCTGGTGTAGTAACGACCAGAGGTCATATTCACTATGTGGTAACAGAATATGGAGTGGCTTATCTGTATGGAAAAAACATGAGACAGCGCGCAAAACTACTCATTGACATTGCTCATCCTGATGACAGAGAAATGCTCGATAAATTCTGCTTCGAACGATTTAAATCACACGCATTGTAAAATCATAAAACCTATCAAAAAGATAGGTTTTGTTGATTTTTTTTGTCCGCATCACACAATATTTGTAATTTGGCACATAACAAACTCCAAATAAAAAGAGAAAAATGAGCACACTTACTTTTGCCGAAAAAATAGCGCAGGCAGAGAATTTTCTTCCAATAAATGGAACAGATTATATAGAATTTTATGTAGGAAACGCTAAACAAGCAGCCCATTATTACAAAACTGCTTTCGGTTTTCAGAGCGTAGCTTATGCAGGGCCAGAAACTGGCGTAAGAGATAGAGCTTCTTATGTAGTTCAGCAAGGGAAAATAAGATTGGTACTTACCTCAGGTTTATCTTCAGATTCACCAATTTGTGAGCACCAAAGAAAACATGGTGATGGCGTGAAAATTCTTGCACTTTGGGTAGATGATGCCTACAAAGCATTTGAAGAAACCACAAATCGTGGCGCAAAACCTTACATGGAACCCAAAACGCTAAAAGATGAATTCGGGGAAGTAAAAATGGCAGGAATTTATACCTATGGCGAAACCGTTCACATGTTCATCGAAAGAAAAAATTACGACGGCCCATTTATGCCAGGATACGAAAAATGGGAATCAGATTATAATCCTACAGATTGTGGATTGCTTTATGTAGACCATTGCGTAGGAAATGTAGGTTGGGACAGAATGATTCCTGTGGTAAAATGGTATGAAGAAGTAATGGGATTTGTAAATATTTTAAGTTTTGACGATAAGCAAATTAACACCGAATATTCTGCACTCATGTCAAAAGTAATGAGCAACGGAAACGGATTTGCTAAATTCCCTATTAATGAACCAGCAGAAGGGAAGAAAAAATCTCAGGTAGAAGAATATTTAGATTTCTACGAAGGAGAAGGAGTTCAGCACATTGCAGTAGCGACTAAAGACATCATAAAAACAGTAACAGAATTGAAAGCGAGAGGAGTAGAATTCCTTTCTGCACCACCAGAAGCCTACTACGAAATGGTTCCAGAAAGAGTGGGAACAATTGATGAAGACATTAAAAAACTTCAAGACTTAGGAATTCTAATCGACTGTGACGAAGAAGGTTATCTTTTACAAATTTTTACAAAACCTGTAGAAGACCGCCCTACTCTTTTCTACGAAATTATAGAAAGACATGGCGCGCAAAGCTTCGGAGCTGGTAATTTCAAAGCATTATTTGAAGCCTTAGAAAGAGAACAAGCTAGAAGAGGCAACCTATAAAAAAATATTAAATGTCTAACCATGAAAAAAATAATTTTATTTTTCACCCTCTTTTTATTCGCTTTTTCATTCGCTCAAAAAACGAATACTAGAGACTACGAAGACATTAATGCTCGACTTGACCGCCTTTTACGCGAAAGAGAGGTAGAAAAAAGAGTACTGAATGTAAATTTAGAAGGCAAAACCTTTGTCCTCATTCAGAATAAAGGAACTTTGGTATACAAATACGTTGTAAGTTTTTTAGCAGACAAAAACATCAACTTTGTAGAGCTCATCAACGATACTTCTGCTCAGAGCAAAACAACCAAACTGTATTCTGGAGATTTCATTAGAAATAACAATTACATTTCTGTAAGAGCAGACGTTTTAGAAGGTCAAAAAATTGGCATTCCGCTTACGTACAATTTCATGATTCAAGAAAGAGACGGTATTCTTTTCTTAATCAATATAAACAACAATGAAAAGTGGATTGACACTGCTTTGGTAAAATAAAAAAACAATGAAATATTGCCCGAAATTCTTTTGTTTTCGGGCTTTTTTATATCTTTAAAACAAATTTTAAGACATGAAATCTTTTATAAATTATCCTCAAAATTCAGATTTTTCTATTCATAATATTCCTTTTGGTGTAGCGGTTTTTAACCGAGAATACATTGCTTGTTGTACCAGAATTGGCGATTTGGTGATAGACCTCGCTACTTTATACGATTATGGATTTTTTGACGAAATCGAAGGGTTAAATGAAAACGTTTTCGAAGCGTATACGCTCAATGAATTTATAGAACTAGGAAAACCAGTAACCAATGCTGTTCGTTTAAAAATTCAGGAACTTTTATTAGAAGGTTCATCGCTTTCTCATGACGAAAAAACCATAGAAGAATGTTTCTATGATTTAGATAAAGTACAAATGATGATGCCACTTCACGTACAGAATTACACAGATTTTTACAGCAGTATAGAACACGCTACCAATGTGGGAAAAATGTTTCGTGACCCTGCAAATGCATTGCTCCCGAACTGGAAACATTTACCGGTAGGTTATCACGGTCGTGCTTCGTCAATTGTGGTTTCGGGAATTAATTTTCACAGACCAAAAGGTCAAATGAAACCTGCATATGCAGAAAAACCGATTTTTGGAGCTTCAAAACAATTGGATTTTGAGCTAGAAATGGCTTTTGTATTGAATAAAAACACAGAAATTGGCGAAAGTATTTCTACTCAAGAAGCCGAAGATGCTATTTTCGGAATGGTGATTTTCAATGACTGGAGCGCTAGAGACATTCAGAGTTGGGAATATGTTCCTCTTGGTCCGTTTTTAGGGAAAAATTTCTGTTCGTCTATTTCACCTTGGGTGGTGACTTTAGAAGCTTTAGAACCCTTTAGAACTGCATCACCTAAGCAAGAACCTGAAGTTTTAGATTATCTGAAATTTGAAGGAGATAAAAATTTCGACATCAACCTTGAAGTATATTTACAACCAGAAAACGGCGAAGAAAACTTGATTTGCCAAAGCAATTACAAATACATGTACTGGAATATGACGCAACAATTGGCGCATCACACCATCAATGGTTGTAATGTGGAAGTTGGCGATTTATATGCTTCTGGAACGATTTCTGGAAGTGAACCGAATAGTTTTGGTTCAATGCTAGAATTGACTTGGCGCGGACAAAACCCGCTAAAACTTTCAGATGAAACCGAAAGAAAATTTATAGAAGACCACGACACCATCATTATGAGAGGTTTCTCTGAAAAAAACGGAATAAGAGTAGGTTTCGGAGAAGTAAGAGGGAAAGTTTTGCCAGCTAAGTAAAGTTTTCTAACACATAAGTCACATCAGATTAAGAAAAATTATTGAAAATAATTAGAACACATAAGGCTTTGAAAGCTATATTTTCAAAGTGAAAAAATAAATGATTTACATTTAAATGTCATTAACAAAGTGAAAAATTTAACACATAAGTCACATCAGATTAAGAAAAATGATTGAAAATAATTAGAACACATGAGGCTTCGAAAACTATATTTTCAAAGTGAAAAAATAAATGATTTACATTTAAGTGTCATTAACAAAGTGAAAAATTTATCACATAAGTCACATCAGATATACATAAATAATTGAAAATAATTAGAACACATAAGGCTTTGAAAACGATATTTTCAAAGTGAAAAAATAAACTAAAATGCTAATAACCCAAAAAATAATAAATGAACTCACCTATAACATTATTGGTGCTTGTATAGAAGTTCACAAATTAGTAGGCCCCGGTTTGTATGAAGCAGTATATCATAAATGCCTTGAAAAAGAATTTATTTTAAGAAATATAAGTTTCAAATCAGAGCTAGAAATTCCTTTTAACTACAAAGGAGAACAAGTAGATTGCAAGGTAAAATGTGACTTTTTAATTGAAAATTTAATCGTATTAGAATTAAAATCCGTGAATGACATTCATAATATTCATAAGGCACAAACCATGAATTATATGAACTTATTACAAGTTCCTAAAGCAATATTAGTTAATTTTAATGTTTACAATTTATATAACGAAGGAACGGAAACTTTTGTTAGTAGAAATTTTGAAAATTTACTTAGATGAAAATCTTTGATATTCAACTCATGTGCTCTAAATATTTTAAAAAAACTAAACTCTAATATGACTAATGTGTTAAAATAGAAATTAATAGAAATGAAAACAATCAATCCATCAGAACTGTCGCCTATGCAAGTGCAAATGATTTTGCAGACGGCTGTTTCTCCGAGACCTATTGCACTGGCTTCTACCATAGACAAAAACGGAAATGTGAATCTTTCGCCGTTTAGTTTTTTTAATTTATTCAGTTCTAATCCGCCGATTTTAATTTTTTCTCCTGCGAGAAGAGTTCGAGATAATTCTACAAAAGACACGCTTCATAATGTGCTAGAAGTTCCAGAAGTGGTGATTGGAAATGTGAATTTTGACATGGTTCAGCAAGTTTCCCTTTCATCTACAGAATATGAAACAGGTGTAGATGAATTTATTAAATCTGGATTAACTAAAAACCCTGCAGAATTGGTAAAACCACCACTCATTGCAGAATCACCTGTGAATTTTGAATGTAAAGTCATCGAAGTAAAACCTCTTGGAAACGAAGGTGGCGCTGGAAATTTAGTCATCTGTGAAGTTTTAAAAATTCATATTAAAGAAGAGTTTTTAAATGAAGAAGGAAACCTAGATCAGAAAAAACTAGATTTGGTTTCTAGACTAGGCGGAAATTGGTACGGAAGAACAACTGCAGAAACGCTATTTGAAGTTCCAAAACCATTGGTTACCAAAGGAATTGGCTTTGATCAATTGCCTTCAGAAATTAAAAATTCTAAAATTTTCACAGGAAATGATTTAGGAATGTTGGCGAATGTAGAACAACTACCTGAAGGAAATTTCTCCGCAGATGAAAATTTACATCTAGAAGCGCAAAAACTGCTTTTAGAAGGCAAAATAGAAGAAGCTTGGAAAGTTCTTTTAAAATAAGTTTTGGCTAAAGCCAATAGCTTGAAAAAAAATAAGTCGGGCTAAAGCCCGACTCTATTGAAAAATTGATTCCTATTTTTTCAAAAATTTAATACAATCATTCACTACAGCATTCAGCAAAGTAGGTAATTTAAAATCTAACCAAGGTTCTTTGGCACCGAAAGTATGATTGCCTTTCTCAACCAGAATTAATCCTGAGTTGTCTGCCCAATAATGTAAATTTTCGGCAGCTGAAAACGGAACTGCTTCATCTTCTGAACCGTGAATAATTAAGAAATTTCCTTTAAAATTTTTAACAGCATTTTCCACAGAAAATCTATCTTCGTTTGCTAAGTAATCTTCTAAAAACTGAATATGATGAGGCATTTTCTGCTTGGTTCGGCTGTTGTAATTGTAATAAACCCCTTGATTTTTCCATTCTTCTAATTTTTCACCAACAGGAAATCTATTCAATGTGTCTACACTTGCTAATGTGATGAGGTTTTTGATTTTAGAATTTTCAGAGGCAGAAATAATGGAAATTCCTCCACCTCTGGAATGTCCGATTAAGGTTATATTTTCTGCATCTACTCGATTATCTTTGCTAAAATGCTCTATTACGAAATTTAAATCGCTCAATTCCTTAGAATAATTATTTTGTGCGAAACTTTCTAAATCTGCAAAATCACTTGGATTCTCCAATGAAGTTCCATTATGCGAGAAATTAAATTTCACGAAATAAAATCCGTTTTTAGCAAACTTTTCCGCCATCAAATTCCAAGCGCCCCAATCTTTATAACCTTTGTAACCATGAGCAAAAATCACGAGTGGTAATTTCTCTTCTTTTTCTGGAACAAAAGCATCAGCCAAAAAAGATTTGGTTGCAAGATTTTCTAAAACGATATTTTTTTCTACTGTAAATTTCATAGTTGTAAATTTATAAAAATATGAAGCAACACCCCGTCAAAATTTTGTCAAATTTCGCCACCCCTCTAAAAAAGGGGAACAAAAAAACCACCGAAAATTCGGTGGTTTCTGATTATTCTAATCTTTTATTTTTTATGATTTCTAGATTTTTGACGGTTCCAACTGGCGCTATTTTTATGTTTTTATTCCCTTTTGAAAAATAAAAATAATAGACACTATTGTTATCGACCAAGTGAACTACTTCTGATTCTCCAGAGTTATAATTGAGTTTATAATTATATTTTAAATCACCTTTCATGGCATTATTTGCTTCGAATCTACCTTCTGCAAAACCTATTCCCACAAAAAAGGAAGCCATTGTAAAAATCATAATACTCGCTACTTTTTGGTAAAAATCATGGATGGTAAAATCTTCTTTGCGCTTATTTTTACCCATGAAATTTTGGAATAATTTTTCATTTTTTGAATTGTAAACATACTTTAGAAAACCGTAATAGCTTCCAATAAACACGATGAATAATACAAAAATCAATGGATGAGACATCAAATCTGCAATAGGACTCAAAAGAACGTCCATCAAGGTGGAATATTTCAAAATATTAATCCCCAATTGAAAAAAATGAATACTCTCTTTAATAATTCCAAGAATGACTAAATATAAATA
>DITA01000065.1:0-15161 GCA_002422665.1 Flavobacteriales bacterium UBA6196 | reverse complement strand
GTGTGTTCATTTCTAAATTTATTTTTCCCAAAATTAATGAAATTATATGGAGGTTGCAAAAAAGTTTTTCCCAAAAAAATAGAACCAAATAAGTTTGATTCTATTCTATATTATATGCTATATATATTATATGTGTATTTAGAAACCTTGACCTCCTCCAAAATTAAAGGTAGCAGTAATACCAGCTCTCACCGTAGAAAGCGGAAAAGCTGTAGAAATTTTATACTTGGTCATTAATTGATCATAGAAAAATCTTAGATTAAAGTTCTGAGAGATGTTATAATCTGCCGAAACTTTTACACTCATTAATCTTTGACCTCCGGTAATCTGTGAATCATCTAATAATATATTGGTAATTCTGGTTTGATTATCTCTCAGTGAAAAATCTGCTCTTACATTTAAATCACTTTTCAGATTTTTTTCTTTTCCTTGATACCTAACTTTGATTTTTAAATCTTTTAAAATATATCCAAAACCAAAAACATATTCAGAACCTAAATCTTCGGTTAAAGTATGATTTACCAAACCGAGTGTATACATTCTGTTCTTATTATATTGTAAACGGAACTGCATATTATTTCTCATGGTAACATCTGCTCCTAAAAGTGGAGAGAAATCTTCTACATAACCAATCGTGTTAAATGTATATGGATTGTACACATCATTATTAATATCATATTGAGGAGCTCCCGGATTTACATTCTTATTATAATAGTCTACACTTTTCTGAATTCCAGTTGCGGTATAAGTAGAAGTATAAGCATGAAGAATATCAAACTTAGCAAACTGACTATTTATAAAAGGTATGTTTTTTATTCCTGAATAAGTAATTCTCCAGTTTGGCATTGGGAATTTAGATTTTTCCAGATTGTTATTTTTTGTTGGAGATTTTCCTTCAATCGCTGCTTGGAAAGCTGGAATCAATACATATGCATTGGCTTTACTGTAATGTTCTGCGTAACCATCAGCTTGTGGTGTTCCATACATTTGAGAAATTGTCTTAGCATTTTCAATGATTTTTTCGTAAATATTATCGCTTCCAAAACTTGTTTTCAAGAGAATATTAGAATTGGTAAACGTAATCATTTCACTTGCGAAAGAAAAATCAAACTGAGGCGTACTGCTAATCGCATCTACATTAAAGTTACCATGCATTAAATTTTTCATATAGTTTTTGGTAAAACTCACATCTATTCTAAAATCATTGATTGGCTGAATCTGAATATTCCCAGTAAGATTTCGGGTCGTCATCTGAGAATAAGCTTCCGTCATGTATTCCGAAGAAGAAATCCAACTGTTTTCTATAGCATATCTTCTGATGTCTGCTTGAGAACCCAGCAAGAATCCAAAAGTTGGCCCGCCAATTCCTTTTCCATATCCATAGAAATTAGGAGAAGATAATAATCCCGGTAAAACGGTTCCGTTATTTTCTGTGTAATTAAAATCTAATTGTTTTATCGCCGTCAATGCATAAGCAAAAGCTTGAGTAGGCGTCAACTTATTTTTAAAGGTATAAGATTTGAATGCTTTTTTCCTTCCTTTTTTCAAAAAATTCTGAGTGTAAACATTATTCAGAGAATCTATTTCAGATTTTCTGGCATTCATTTTATCATTTACTTTTCTAAAATATTTAAACTTATTGAAGAAACTATTAAAATCTGTACCTCCAGTTACATTAATATTATTGGTATTCTGTGCCAAGTTCCCCAGTTTTACTCCATTAGTATCTACCATTGCTGTAGAACGAGCGCTCCAATTATACTGTACACTGTAACCAATTTCTGTATTTACAAAATCTAAATACGGTAAATTTTCGAATGGCAATCTGTAACTCAACTGAATTCTATGGTTATAAAGAACTGGTCTTCCTTTTTGGAAAACATTTTGGAAAATAGAACTTCTGTCGAACGTTTGAATATCCAATTGGTCATTAATCGTTCTGGTAGCTGATGAAATATCTAATTTTAGGGATTTGGTTAAATTAAATCCTACGTTATATTGCCAACCGAAGAAGAAGTTTCGGTTTTTAATCACATCAAAATCCGCTGAAGAATTTCCATTGAGCAACGCATCAATATTTCTAAATTCTAGTTCATTATAATTTCTATCTAACTCTGTTCTGAAAGAAACTCTTGTCGGAACTAAGTTAAAATTAATTTCTTTTGCCCATTTGAGATAAGGATAAGACTTCGCAGTATCGCTCACAATTTTATTAAATGGCTTAAGATTCCAAGGTTTAAAATTAAAACTGTAATCTATATTTCCTCTTAAATATTGTCTGTAATTGTCTTTAGTATAAACATCTCTGTACTTGTCATCATTATAAATTAAAGAGATAGATAAGTTTTCTACGTCATAGAATTTTGGTTTTTTATTAGGATTCATTCTATCCTTTCTCATATTGAGCACCCCAATACTTCTTTGTTGTGTATAGGTTCTTGCTACTTTTTTCAGTTCATCTTTCTTTGGATCTTTGTTAAATTCCACATCGTCATTTAGTGGATTGTACTTAGGATCTTCTATGGTCTGAGAATAAGAATAATTCACCGGAATCTTCAATCCTAATTTTTCTGGTAAGAATTTATCAACATTCACCATCGTATTGATACCAAAAGCTGAGTTGGTAGTCTGTGAACGTTCCGCAGGTTTTTGGTTAATGAAGCCAAAACCAATCGTAGAATAAGCTCCACTCGCATTTACGGTAGCAAAATCTCCTAAATTAAAGTTAAGATTTGCATTTCCTGCATAACCACCTTTATTTTCAATACCTGAAAGTCTAATTTCATTCACCCAAAGAATAAGATTTTTATCTACCTCATCATTATTTCTTACCCCAATCATCATGGTGGTAATATTTCCTAAACTTGGTCTACCTTTTACGTAGAAGGCTTTATTTTCATCACCAAAATCTGCCGAAGTAAATCTTTCGTTGGTTACCGTAGAATTTTTATCTCTCAAGATTTTTAAATCTACAAAATCCTGAATCGCTAATCTTACCGTATTTTCATTTGGCCAAATATCAAGCGGAGAAGTAGCATTCGGAGCGGTATATTTCAGCGAAGCTTCATATTCATAGTAGTTATCTGTAGCATCACTACCGAATCTGATGAAGAATTTCGCAGATTTATCAAGATTAGAACCTTTGCCAATTAAATCTTCTGCGTGAACAAATAATTCTAAATTTTGGAATCTTCTCATATCTAAAGCGATATTTTTGAAAACACCTCTTGCTTCACCATTCGGAAGGTTGGTTTTCATATAAAGAGAAGCTTCGTTTTGTCTTTGAGCACCTGCATTTCCGCTGAGAACTTGTCTTTCAATTCCTGGAGGCAACACATAAGGTGGAGTTCCCAATGCATTTTCTTCTAAGTTTACACTTCCTACATCAAATTTAGAATTATCTATAGTTCCTGTTCCTTCAAATTGGTTCTGATCATCTACTCTATTTGAAGCAATTCCTTTTCCATATTTTCTCCATTCGCTTCTTACCAAGTCTAATGTTCCGAATCTAATCGTAGCGGTTTCATCAAAACCAGTAAGCATCATTCTGGCAAATCTCACATTATTTAAGATTTGGTCTGCACCAGAAGTTTCGGTAGAAGAATTATAATTGGCAACTGGAATCCTGAATAAGAACCATTTATTTTTAGAAGTTTGTCCGTTTTGGAATTTCACTTCTACTTCTTTTACATCTACAATATTATTTCTTCCTAAAACCAATTCGCTTTGAGCTAAATTAATATCATACTGATTGTAATTTTCGCTTTGGTCTAGGTTATAATCTTTATTTACATCTTCTGCATCTGGAGTTTGAGAAGAAACTTCTAAAGAATTCGACTGAGAGTTTCCATCTGGGTTTCTAAAATATTTATAACGCTCAATCATAGATGAAGCTAATGCTCCTTGGAACTGATTAGAAAGATAAAACACAAAATCATCTGCAGCTGGGTCTGGCTCATTTTTTACTGGATTAGTGAAATTGGTATTGAAAGCTGTAGCTTCTGCCACATTATCCAATCCATCAAAACCTACATCTTGAGCTGTCCTTTCTTCATTTTCTGTACCGAAAGCATATAAAACTGGGAATTGGTCTGGCTGAGTTCCCCAATTGGTAGAAGAAGTTTTAGCTGGAGTATTTGGTGTAGGCAAACCATTTTCATATTGCAGTTTTCCATCTTTCAAAATATCTTCCGAAACGTTTCCTAATTGCAACATTAATTTAGGAGCAGTTCCTAACATTTTACCGTCTGCATAAGGATCCATCATCCAAAATTCTACATATTCTATATTCGAGCTTCTGAAGTTAGAAACGGTAATAGGTCTCATTAAACCAGCCCATCTTTGTGATGGAATTTCTGCATTTTGATTTAAGTTATACGGACCTCTTTCTTTAGGATAATACGTAATATCAAAAGTATTGGTGAAGGTTTGTTCACCCGCTACAAAATCTCTATTGTTAAAGAGTTCTATCATCTGAACTCTTCTGGCAGCGTGATTAGAAAGCGCTTCAGCGTTAATTCCATTTGGTGCTTTACCACCAACTCCATAGAATCTTGGGTCTATATTATACCAAGATAGCAAACCTCTTCCATTTCCGCTTTGAAGGTCATTATTATTAGAATTTCCAAAACCAATTTCAGGTTTAGACGCTAAACTCCAAACCGCAGGTTCTTTTAATGAAATTTTAGAAGTGGTTTGTTCAAAATCATCAATGTAAGATTCATCATTGATTCCTTTATTTTGACCTGGAATAAGATACGCTCCTTCTAATTTCAAATTAATATTAGACGGTGCTTCTGTATTGATAAACGGAATTTTATCTGTAAGTCTGGTTAAAAACTGCGATTGGTTATTGTACATTAGGTTAAAACCAGCCATCGTGTTATTCACCGCTTCGAAACCTGTCTGTACTTTTTGAGTCAATGGTGTTTCTGAATAATTCACCACAGTTGCACCAATGGTAAGATTTTCATTAAATTTTCTCTCGAGATTTAATCCTAAAAATCTTTTTCTCTGGGTGTTAAAGGTTAATTGGTTTTCTAAACTCACGTTGATAGCTTGACCAGATTGTTTTACCATTTCATTGATGATAGTTACTTCACCTACCATATAATTTACGGTGTAATCTACGCCTTCTGTAAGCACAACTCCGTTTGCAGTTACTTTTACAGAACCACGTGGAACATTAATCGCTCCCAAAGAAATTCCCGTTCCTTGTGAACCTTTATATCTACCTTCGATGGTGTATCTAAGTGCTAAATTATTTTCAGAAGCGACTTGTTTTTGTTGGGTATACAGTTCATTGAAAACAAATTTCGGGTCATTGCTTCCTAAAAAAGATTCTAAGTAACTACCAAAAGGTTGAGCTTTGGTAAACATTACTCTTCCGTTTTGTGCATCTACCGTAATTCCTTGTACAAAATCAAACAAACCGTCTCCTTGTTGACCATTCGTGTTATTTTGAATATCGTTATTTACATTCAGTCTATCCCAATTGAATAATTTTAATAAATTTTGGTCTGCAACAGGTGTTCCTGGTAGATAATTTACTTTTCCACCGCTGTCATTATCACGATATAAAACGTTTAATAGGAAATTCTGCGAGTCAATTTGATTGGCATTTAATGAATACACGTTTTTCATCATTAAATTCCACATCGGTGAAGTGGTTTTTACGGAAACGTTCGGTTTCAATAATTTGGTAATCACCACTGGACTTTCTTCGGAAAATTCCCCTACTTTATAGACTTTGCTGTCACCAGAAACGGTATAAGAAAAAGACGCCGCCAAAAGTTGATTATCATTTAATCTTTGATTCAAAGAAATATAACCCACTTGAGGATTAAAGGTATATTCAGCAGGATTTAATCTTTTTGCTTTTCGGTTAAAGATAAAATGTTCGCCGTCTTTATAATTGGGGTCACCTGTAGTATTTGGAAGTGATTGATTGTTAATCGCGTTGTAGGTTTGGTTTACATCTCTTATTCCGCCAAGATTGGCTACTGCATTATAAACGCCTAAATTAGAATTATCTGGAAAACTTCCGCCTTCACCCAAATCTCTAATCCCGAGAATACTTTTCTGCTCTTGCAAATTACCAGAACCTTGGTCTAAAACCCAAAGTTCTAATCGGGTAATCGAAATTCTAGAATTGATTAAAGGATAATTGGCTAAAGCGTTATCATAATTATTTAAGAAATATTGGCCTAAAAAATAGTGCTGATTATCTTCGTAATCATAGGCGTTTATTTTGAAGGTTTGCATTACACCACCACCTTGAACCACAATATTTCTAGCTTCACCTTGTTGCTGAGAAAACACCAAAGTTCCGTACGTTTTCCCTAATTGGAATTCGGTTTTCAAACCAAAAAGAGATTCAGAACCTCTGATTAAATTGGTAGAAAGTGGCATATTCACATTACCGAATTCTACTCTTTTTATAATTTTATCCTCGCCACCTTTTAGTGGATTTTTTGCTTCGCTGATGGCTTGATTTTGTAAATCTCTCCAAGTTCCCTTGGCTTGCCAAACGAGATTCATTCTGTTTTCGAATGCAAAACCAGACTGCGTATCGTAATTGGCTTTGAGTTGTAGATTTTCTCCAACTTTCCCTAAAACCCCTAGCTGAATTCTCTGCTGAATATTAATCGCAAAATTGCTTCTGTTTTGAGGCAGAATTAATGGATTTTCAATTTTCTGGTGCAAACCTCCCAAATCAAAACTCGCAAAACCATTCGGAATCAATTCTATTTTATTGCTCCCAAAAATAGTTTCAAAAATTTTATTTTTGATGGTCACACTTTGAATTAAGCCTTTCTTTTCGGCTTCTTTTTTGTCTTCTTTGTAGAGATTTCCACCAAAAGCTTTTTGCTGATAATAATCTTTGAGGCTATTATTCAGCGTGTATGTAGAATATTCTTTTGGAGTAAGAACAATAGGTGCTCCTGTTACTGTATTTCCAATTTTTGGGTAGAGATAATACATACCCGTTTTTACATCATAGAACGCTTCGTATCTCGTAGGATTGGGCAAGGCATAATCTTTCCTTATAGAAATATTCGCTGTATCTGAAGGCTTTTGCTGCGCAAAAAATAACGCAGAAAAACATAGAAATACAATCGAAAAATAGATTTTATGCAGAGGAAAAGTTTTCTTCACTTGTGTTTATATCATTTTTAGAATTTGCTTCACCAATTCTTCAGTTTGCAAATCTGGATTTTGTTTTAAAATTCTATCGGCAATCTTCTCGCTCATCTTTTTAGGAATCCCTAAAACTTCTAAAGCAGATAACGATTCTTCTTTCACTTTATTGTCTGCAAAAGCAGAAATGTTCTCCGCAGAAACCCCGAATTTTTCTACCTTATCTCGTAAATCTACAATAATTCTTTCAGCGGTTTTAGCTCCAATTCCTTTTACTTTTTGGAGCAGCGCAGAATTTTTATTGAGAATCGCTTGAGCAATGTCTTTAAGATCTAATGAAGAAAGCAAAATCAGCGCAGAAACTGCACCTACTCCGTTTACAGAAATTAAGAGATTAAACATTTCTTTTTCTTCTTTGGTATAAAACCCAAAAAGCAAATGTGCGTCTTCTCTGATGATTTGTTGGGTGAAAAGAAAAACTTCCTTTCCTAAAGAAAGTCTTTGAGATGTTTGCAAAGAAATGCCTACATAATAACCCACTCCATTTACCTCTATCACCACATAGGTAGGAGTAAGTTCTTGAACAATACCTTTTAATGAAAAAATCATAGTTTTTTTAATTTGATTCCATAGGAATCTTATCTGTGTCGTTAATTTTTAATATTTATATTGGGGGCGCTCCGTAGGAGCGCTATCTTTTTATTCTAATTTATCATAAAATTCAAACAAATATTTTTCATCATAATTGATATCAAATTTTTCTAGAAAATCTAAATATTCTTCTCTGAAACTTCTCTTTTGATGATGATTTTTTTGATTTAATATATATTGAGTTACCGCATCTTTTTGACTTTTAGCATAAGAAAAAGCACCATAACTTTCTTGCCAAGCAAATTTACCAAAACTTAACCTTTTATCATTAATGAATTTAGTAGATTCTGATTTAATAATTTTCACTAACTCAGGAATAGTTATTTTCAAATTTTTATAACTAAAAAACAAGTGTAAATGATCTGGATTGGCATACATAGCTATTAATTTTTGACCTTTATTGGTCAATATTCCTGTAATATATTTTTCTATTTCTTGTCTATTTTTATCTTCTATTAGCGTTTCTCTTCCTTTCGTAGCAAAAACCACTTGAATATAAATTTGCGAATAAGTATTGGGCATGCTTATGGTTTTAGTTTTTATTATTTTTAAGATAGCGCTCCTACGGAGCGACCCTTCAATTTTGCACTATTCTTCTACACAGATAAGATTCCTACGGAATCTATAAATTTATCTTCAAATCTATTTAAAATAAACCTCAAAGATAATAAACTAAATTTTATTGGAATCATTCTTATATATTGTTTAATTTTGGAGAAAATTCAATTCATAAAATTCCCATATATACCAATGAAAAACCTACTTCAGCTTTTAGAAGAAAACACCAAAAAATTCCCACAAAAAACCGCTCTTAGCTTTAGAAACGGTGACGAAATAGAGATTCTTACCTGGAAAAAATTCTGGGCAATGGTTTGCCAAACTGCAAACGGATTACATACTCTAGACGTAAAAAAGGGAGATTGTGTAGGCGTTTTTTCTCAAAATTCTAAAGATTGGATTATTTTTGACGTTGCCGTGCAAATGTTGGGGGCGATTACCATTCCCATTTACGCCACCAATAATTATGACCAAACCGAATATATCATCAAGCAAACCGAAATGCAACATATTTTGGTGGGAGATACTCCTCAACTTGAAATTCTGAAAAGTGCCGAAAAACATTTAGGCAAAAAATTACATATTTTCACGTCTCATGTGATAAAAGACGAAGCCGAAAACATTACCTATTTCCCAGATTTTATCAAGCATTTTGCTACGGAAAGAAACCTCATCGAAATTACCGATGAAGATTTAGCAACCATTCTTTACACCTCTGGAACTACAGGAATTCCGAAAGGTGTGATGCTTACACATGGTGGTTTCAAAGCGGTAGTTGTGGCACACAAAGAATTTTTCAGTTTCGACAATTTGTACGACATGAAATCATTGGCATTTTTACCATTAAGTCATATTTTCGAAAGAAGTTGGTCGCTTTTTGTGCTTTCTCAAGGTGGTGAAGTTGCCATTTTAGAAGACCCAAAAAATATCTTGAACACGCTGAAACATGTTCACCCAACTGCAATGTGTGCCGTACCAAGATTCTACGAAAAAGTATATCAAACTTTAGTTAAAAAAATAGAAGCTTCTTCACCTACGAAACAAAAACTTTTCAAAAAAGCTTTGGAAGTAGGCGCTAAAGTAGCTGATAAAAAAAGAACTGGCGCTAAAGTTCCGTTTGGTTTACAATTACAGTTTAGTTTCTTTGACAAATTGGTTTTCAGAAAAATTAAAAATGAATTGGGCGGAAATCTTTCGTTTTTACCTTGTGGTGGAGCGATGCTGAAAAAAGAAATTTCAGAATTTTTTGCAGCCATTGGTTTACCTGTGATTGTAGGGTATGGACTTACCGAAACTACTGCTACAGTTACTGCACTTCCTCCGAAAAATTATGTGTACGGAAGCGTAGGAAAAGCTCTACCAGGTGTAGAAATTAAAATAGGAGCAGATGATGAAATCTTGGTAAAATACCAAGGTGTGATGAAAGGATACTACAAAAATGAAGAGGAAACGGCTAAAGTTTTCACAGAAGATGGATATTTCAGAACGGGTGATGCTGGTAGAATAGACGAAGAAGGAAATCTCTACATTACCGATAGAATTAAGGATTTAATGAAAACTTCTAACGGAAAATACATTGCACCACAAAGTATAGAAATTCCATTACAAAGCAATCCTTACATTGCACAAGCCATGGTAATTGCCGAAGGAAAACCTTATGTTTCTGCGGTGATTGTTCCTAATTTTGAAACCTTGATGGAAAAATACGAGGAATTTAAAAATTACCTTTCTCTGAATATAGAAGAAAAGAAAAAATTACTGGAAACACCTTTCATTAAAGAAACTTTTGAAAAAGTAGTGAATGATATTCAAAAGGAATTTGCAAGTTTTGAAAAAATTAAAAAGTTCAAACTTTTACCAGAAGAATTTACCATAGAACGTGGAGAAATTACTCCAACCCTAAAAATAAAACGTAAAATTATTCTAGAAAAATTCAAAGCCTTGATTGAAGGAATGTATGCGTAGAAAGTGTGCATTTTATATAGATTAAAAAAATTAGATCGAAAGAATCTTACAAGAGAAGGATTTTATAAAAAAATTTCTTTTTGTTATTTTTATTGAAACCTCCATATATTTGAGTGTTAGTTGCAATCCTAGAAAAATGCAACCAATTAAAAAAACGTTAAATTTTAACGTTTGTTATGCGTTTTTTATTAAATAGCTGCTTTTTATAATTATAAAAGCATATATTTGCGTTAAATTTTAACGGTTAAGTTATGTTAATTAGATTTGTTGCAAAAAATATTTTCTCTTTCAAAGAAGAGACAGAGTTCAACTTATTCCCAAATAAAACCCAACGTTTACAACATCATAAAGTTATAAAGAATGATGTAGAATTTTTACGTTTAACCGCAATGTATGGGGCAAATGGTTCTGGTAAATCTAATTTCATTAAATCAATTTCACTGTTAGAATCAATGATTGAAAACGGAAAATTAATTCCTGATGTAGAAGATATTAAATTTAAATTAAGTGATAAAAACAGTAACGAACCCATCTCGTTAGGAATAGAATTCTACGCAAACACTAAAATCTATTATTATTCAATTTCATTTGATTCAGGCGTTATTTTAAATGAATATTTAGCTGAAAGCAGAAAAGATTCAGACACTTTAATATTTGACAGAAATGTAGAGAATGGCACTCAAACTATTAATTTCTACAACGAATATGAAGCAGACGAAAAAAACAAATTATTTATAGAAGTTTTAGCTGAAAAATTACTTCAAAAAGATGAACTTCTTATTTCATTCCTTAATTCAAAATATAAAGGTGAATTCCCAGACATAGACAATTCACATAACTGGTTTGATTCTACTTTAGTTATTATTAAGCCAGACGCTAAACCTGGTGGAATAGCTCAAATTTTGGACACAAAACCAAGTTTAAAAGATTTTGCAAATAACTTAATCCCAACCTTGAACACTGGAATTTCTAAAATCAATGTTCAGAAGAAAAGAATTGAAGATTTTTTTGAAGATTTAGACAATAAAAAAATCAAAACTCTTACTGAAGACTTAAAAAAATCACCTGATGCTCTCTCTGTTATAACCCACTCCGAAACAGGTGAAGAAGCTACTTTAATTTATGAAGATGGAAAGATTTTCGTTAAAAGACTTATTACTAATCATTTAAATGACAATGGCTCTGAAGTAGAATTTTCTGTAGGAATGGAATCAGATGGAACCAAACGATTAATAGACTACATACCTGCTCTTAATGATATTATTAATGAAGATAGAGTATACTTAATTGACGAGATTGAGAGAAGTATACACCCTATCACAATTAAAGAAATAATTACAAAAATATCTTTAGATGAATCCGCAAAAGGCCAACTAATATTTACGACTCACGAATCCTGCCTCCTAGATCAAGAGATTTTAAGAACAGATGAAATTTGGTTCGCACAAAAAGATATTGACGGTTCTTCTAGAATTTATTCATTAAGTGAATACAATATTCACAATACTGCAAATATTGAAAATGGTTACTTAAATGGACGTTATGGTGGAATTCCTTTTTTATCAAACCTTCATGATTTAAATTGGCATAAGTATGAAGTATCTAACTAGAAGCAAGGTTTACGAAAAGGTTGAACCTAAGAAAGACGCTAAAAAAATTTACATTTTTTGCGAGGGCGAAGAGACCGAAATTAGATATTTTAAATACTTTCAAGGATTCTCTTCAAATATCGACATTATTCCTATTCCGAATATTAATGGGCAATCCGACCCAATAAAACTTAAAGAAAATGCCGAGTTTCTATTTTTTGGGAACAACTTAACATTAGCAAAATTTAAATTAAGCTCTGAATACAAAGATGAGGTTTGGTTTGCCATAGATACAGACAGATGGAATGAAGGGAATAAAATCCTTGAATTAAGGGAATACTGTGCTTCTAAAAACACAAATTTAAATCCATGGACTGTAGTTCAAAGCAATCCTTGCTTTGAACTTTGGTTTTATTATCACGTATATGACATTAAGCCGAATGCTAATGAAGTGGCAAATTCAAAAGGATTCAAGAATTTTGTCAACACTAAGATTAAAGGCGGATTTGACAGTAGAAAAATGCCAATTGAACTAGAAACTGCAATACAAAACTCCATCAAAAATTTTGAAGTTGAACAAAATCAGCCGAAGTTATATTCTACAGAAGCACATTTACTTGGGACAAAAATACTCCCATTTGTAAAAACTCAATTAGACAAGCTAAAAAAAATGATGCTAAAACAGAACATCAGCAAAAAGTAAATAATCCGATGTCTCAGATTTTCAATCCGTGACTTATTCTATAAAATAACAAACCCCTCCAAAAATTTGGAGGGGTTTTTATTTGTAAAACGTTTATTTCTTTTTCTGTGAGAGAAGCCACTTGTAAAATTCTGGATTAGAATAAGTAGAATCCCAAGAATTGTGATTATCATTCGGGAAGATAATGAGTTCTGCTTTTGGATTAATCGGGTGAACTTTCATCCAAAAATTAGTCGCGTTTTCTGGCAACACCACATCATCCATTGCGCCATGATAAATTTTAAGGTTCATATCTTTATAATTGTGGATATTGGCAAGCATTACTCTGTCTGTAGGTGCACAAACAGAAGCTACTGCTGCAAACGTTTCAGGATGTTCTCCTGCCAATTTCAATGTTCCCCAACCTCCCATAGATAAACCTGTAAGGTAAATTCTAGAAGCATCTATTTTATATTTCTGCACGATTTCCTGAATCAAAAAATAAACGGCTTGTGTATCCCACCACATATTTTCGGGACATTGCGGCGCAAGAATTGCCACAGGTTCCTGCATTAAATTTTTATAGGTAAACGGACTGTGCGCTTTTACCATTTCTAAATTGGTTCCTCTTTCGCCAGAACCGTGTAAAAAAACAATCAACGGAACATTTCCTTTAGTGTTTTGAGGATAATCAAAAACATAGGAAATATTTTTTTCTACTTTTACTTCTTTCTTGAATTCTGCTTTTATTTCTTGAGCATTTGCTTGACTGAGAAAGCCAAATGCAAGTAATGCCGTGATTTTTAAAATGAATTTCATCTTCATATTTATTTAATGTTATACTTCTCTGATTTGAATTCTAGCTTTTTAAGCCCTTGTTTGATTTCTGGTGCGTTCATAAACAACTTCCAAAGGAAACCTGTTCTGTAATTTTCAATCATCGGAGCTATCGTTCCTTGGTCGATAGCCAAATAACGTGGCGTAAACCAATTATCATAATGAATAGAAGTCGCATCAAAAGGACCTGCACTACCAATAAATTCTGGTTTCTGCGTATACATAAATCTTAAAAAATTCATCGATTCTTTCGGCGAATACGGAAAACTACTCAAAGCAGCAGTTGGCGTAATCACGCCTCTATCTTCTGTAGGTTGATGTGCGGTATAACCTACTCCACCATCATTATTTCTGGTGTAACTTGCGGTAAGTCCCCAATAATTTTCGCCGTAACCTTTCCAATTTTTAGGATTTTCTACACAATATTTATAATCAATGAGTACTTGATTTTTATTCAAATCAAAATAATTTTTGATGAGTTTATCACTTAAACCAGTTGGGTCTAAACCAATGTACGAATAATGTGCCCAAAATAAAGGACCTCCATATTCCTCAGAATAATTGTGTTTTACATAAAGCGGAAGTCCGTACTTAGACTTATCAGTAAGGTAAGTTCCGTTTCTAGTCCAACCTTGATAATAAGTTTCTGCATCTATAGCATGAGTAGGCGATGAAGCCGCTAAAATATAAGTAATCAAACATTCGTTATAACCTTGTAATGGAAAATTCATTTCCCACTGATATTCTGGTGACCAATGCCAATACAACACTTTTTCGCCACCTTTGGTGTACCAATTCCATTCGATTCCTTTCCAAAGTTCATCACATTTTTGAGCCAATGCTTTTTCTTCTGCATTACCACCTTTAAAATATTCGCGAACCATCAAAATCCCTGAAGTGAGAAAAGCGGTTTCAACTAAATCTCCACCATTGTCTTTTCTGCCAAAAGGAACTACTTTCCCAGTTTCTCCATTAATCCAATGACTCCAAGCTCCATGAAAACGATCTGCTTTCGCTAAGAAATCCATCATGGTATTGAGTCTTTTTACAGCTTCATTTCTTGGAATAAAACCTCTTTCTACTCCTACCAAAACGGTGGCTAAACCAAAACCTGAACCACCTGTAGTCACTACATGTTTATCATTTTGAGGATAGATATTGTCTTCGTGATAGCGTTCTCTTCCGAGCAATGAATTGGGCTCTGCATATTCCCAAAAATATTTGAGTGCATCTTTTTGAACCTTATCCATTAATTGTTCGTCTGTTAATTTTGAAGTTTCTGTATTCTTGCTCTCTGTCACGGTTTTTTGAGACTGACAAGAACTCAGCATGAAACTTGCAAAAAGAAATATGATTATTTTTTTCATTTTTATTAATAATTAAACCTATTTGAATGAATTTTTAGAATCCATATTGAGTAGAATGGAAACCTAATTTCAGTAAACCTTGTTTTACATCTGGAGCATTCATAAACAATTGCCACAAAAATGCCGAACGATGATTTTCTACCATCGGCGCGATTGTTCCCTGGTCTATTGCTAAATATCTTGGAGTAACCCAATTGTAATGTACAGAATATGCATCATAAGGTCCTGCAACACCGATGTATTTTTTATAATTTTCATTGTATAAAAATCTTAAAAAATTCATGCTTTCTGTAGGCGTATAAGGCAAATCCGAAATAGCTGCTGTAGGCGAAATTATTCCTAAGTCGTTATTCGGTTGATGTGCTGCATAAT
>DITA01000056.1:0-7035 GCA_002422665.1 Flavobacteriales bacterium UBA6196 | reverse complement strand
GAAATTTTAGTTTTTCAGTGGTCTCCCTAAAATGGGAGGTCTTTTTTGATTTATGCTCTGTCGTATAATTTTTCGTAAAGATTAAAGAATTTTTCTTTTACCGCTTTACGTTTTAGTTTCATTGTTGGAGTAAGTAATCCGTCTTCTATGGTCCAAAGCGTAGGAGTAAGCTCTATTTTCTTGATTTGCTCCCATTTTCCTAAAGTAGCATTCAGCAAATTAATATCTTTCATAATTCTTGCTTTTAGCTCAGGAGAATTCGCCATTTCTTCTGGTGTTTTACCTATTTTAAGGTGTTTTCTCTCTGCCCAAAGTTTTGCAAATGCATAGTCTGGTTGTACTAAAGCGCACGGCATTTTTTCGCCGTCACCTACTACCATAATTTGTTCGATAAATTTAGAACCTTTCGCTAAATTTTCTAAAACTTGAGGCGCAACATATTTACCACCAGAAGTTTTGAACATTTCTTTTTTACGGTCTGTAATGTGTAAGAAACCTTCTTCGTCTATATGACCGATGTCTCCCGTCATGAAGTAACCATCTTCTGTAAATGCTTCTTTGGTTTTTTCTTCGTCTTTATAATATCCTTGGAAAACAGAAGGTCCTTTTACGGTGATTTCTCCATCTGCTTGGATTTTTACATCTAAATTATCTAAAACATGACCTACAGTTCCTATTTTCACTCTTTCGAAAGAGTTTACCGCAATTACTGGTGAAGTTTCTGTAAGCCCGTAACCTTCTAAAATAGGAATTCCAGCACCGTGGAAACTTCTGTTCAGTTTGGTAGATAGAGCAGCAGAACCACTTACTAAAGTAATCATATTGCCTCCTAAACCTTCTCTCCATTTAGAGAATACCAGTTTATCTGCAATTCTATGTTTTAAAGATTTAGGTTTCTTTATATCATAATTTTCAAGCAATGACAGTGCCCAATAGAAAATTTTGGTTTTCAGACCACCAGCTGCAGCACCTTTGTCTACAATTTTATCATATACTTTTTCTACCAATCTTGGTACTACCGTCATGTAATGAGGTTTCACTTCTTTTACGTTATCCCCAATTTTATCAATACTTTCTGCAAAGTGAATCGAAAAACCGTTGTACATAAATAGATAAGAAATCATTCTCTCAAGAATATGACAGATAGGTAAAAAGCTTAATACTTTAATATCTGTATATTCTAATTTCCAATTTCTAGGAATTCTGTGGTCACAAGCCAACACATTTGCAACGATGTTTCTGTGCGTAAGCATTACTCCTTTTGGTCTTCCAGTAGTTCCAGAAGTGTAAATTAAAGTTGCTAAATCATCAGGTTGAATCGTTTTAGCAATGTCTTCTACTTCTTGTTGATTGTCATCATTTTCTCCCAAATCGAGTACTTCCTTCCAGTTTGCAGCTCCAGGAATGTCATCAAAAGTAAAAATTCCTTTCAAACTTTCTACTTGAGGTTTTACTTGAAGTAATTTTTCGTACAAATCTTTATCTGAAACAAAAACGTATTTTATTTCCGCATTATTAAAGATGTAAATATAATCTTCAATAGAAATAGTAGGATATACAGGAACGTCTATTGCACCAATTTGCAAAATTCCCAAATCCATAATGTGCCATTCTGTGCGGTTATTCGTAGAAATTAGCCCGATTTTATCACCCGGTTTAATCCCTAATTTTAACAGTCCTCTGGAAATTTTATTTCCTTGACTTACGTATTCTTTTGTAGAAGTTTTTGTCCAAACTCCATTATATTTGGTCACCAAAGCATCCTCTTTCGGGAATTTGTATAGCGCATGATGAGCAAAGTCAAACAATCTTGTAACTGACATACTTTACGGTTTTTGATTTTTGTAAAAATAATACTTTTTCTTAATTAACAAATAGTTAATATCAATTTTCGTTAAAATCTCTAAAAAATGTATATTTACGCCAATTAATTTTAATACAAAAAATGGATTTTAATTTAACAGAAGAACAACTGATGATTCAGCAAGCAGCGAGAGATTTCGCGCAGACTGAACTTTTGCCTGGCGTAATAGAAAGAGACGAACACCAGAAGTTTCCTTATGAACAAGTAAAGAAAATGGGAGAATTAGGATTCCTAGGAATGATGGTTGACCCAAAATACGGTGGAGCAGGAATGGATAGTGTTTCTTATGTTTTGGCAATGGAAGAAATTGCTAAAGTAGACGCTTCTGCAGCTGTAGTGATGTCAGTAAACAATTCTTTGGTTTGTGCTGGTCTAGAAAAATTCGCTTCTGAAGAACAAAAACAAAAGTATTTAGTTCCTTTAGCAAAAGGTGAAGTCATCGGTGCTTTTGCTCTTTCTGAACCAGAAGCTGGTTCGGATGCTACTTCTCAAAAAACAACTGCAATAGATATGGGAGACCACTATCTATTAAACGGTACTAAAAACTGGATTACCAATGGTGGAAACGCTCAATATTACATTGTGATTGCACAAACTGATGCGGAGAAAAAACACAAAGGAATCAATGCTTTCATCGTAGAAAAAGGTTGGGAAGGTTTTGTAATTGGTAAAAAAGAAGAAAAATTAGGAATCAGAGGTTCTGATACGCATTCATTAATGTTTACCGACGTAAAAGTGCCTAAGGAAAACAGAATTGGTGAAGATGGATTCGGTTTCAATTTCGCAATGGCTGTTTTGAATGGTGGTAGAATTGGTATTGCTTCTCAAGCTTTAGGTATTGCTTCTGGAGCTTATGAATTGGCACTTAAATACGCTAAAGAAAGAAAAGCTTTCGGTACAGAAATCATCAATCACCAAGCAATTGCTTTCAAATTAGCAGATATGCACGTGAATATTATGGCGGCAAGAATGCTTTGTTACAAAGCTGCTGCTGAAAAAGATGCAGGTCTAGATATTTCAGAATCTGGAGCAATGGCAAAACTTTACGCTTCTCAAGTTGCGATGGATACTACCATTGAAGCAGTACAAGTTCACGGTGGTTACGGTTATGTAAAAGAATATCACGTAGAAAGAATGATGCGTGATGCTAAAATTACTCAGATTTACGAAGGAACTTCAGAAATTCAGAAAATTGTAATTTCTAGAAGTATTGCTAAGAAATAATTGGCAAATTCTTTTCAAAATATGAAAGTCGGACAAGCAATTGTTCGACTTTTTTTTTCTATTTATTAAATTTTTATACATTTATTCAATGAAAAAATTAAGTCTTTTTACAGTTTTGTTTTCCTTGAATTTTTCAGCGCAAGTTCCCACGCTTACTGATGAAATCGCATTTCAATTATCTGAAAAACCAGTACATTGCATCAATCAAGAATACCCCAATAAAACCGCACATGTTATCAATAATGAAATTGATGTAAAACTGACTCCCAAAGAATTGCATCCTAGCTTTTATGGCTGTTTTGACTGGCATTCTTCGGTTCATGGACATTGGATGCTGGTAAAATTGCTCAAAGACAAACCTTTTCTCAAAAATAAAGAAGAGATTATTAAAATTTTGGATGGTTCTTTTCAAGCCGAAAAAATAAAGACAGAAGCAGAATATTTCAATAAATATCAAGTAGCCAAAGGTTTTGAGAGAACTTATGGTTGGGCTTGGTTGCTTCAATTAGATGCAGAATTGGCGAGTTGGGAAAATCCGCAAGCGAAAACTTGGCATCAAAATCTAAAACCGCTCACCGATGAAATCGTAAAATTGTGGAAAGAATATTTACCTAAACAAACGTATCCCAATAGAACAGGAGTTCATCCGAACACGGCATTTGCGCTAAGTTTTGCAATAGATTGGGCAAGAACGGTTGGCGAAAAAGATTTTGAAAACCAACTCATCGAAAAAGCAAAATATTTCTATCTCAAAGACGAAAAAACGCCTGCTTATCTGGAACCAGACGGAAGTGATTTCTTCTCGCCAAGTTTAGAAATCGCTGATTTAATGACCAGAATTCTTCCACAAAATGAATATGTAAAATGGTTTAATACATTCTACGAAAAGAGAAGTATTGAGAATATTTCACAGATTCCTGTAATTTCGGACATTAATGATTATCAAACCGTTCACTTGGTTGGTTTAAGTTTTACTAGAAGTTGGTGCATGAAAAATATTGCTCAAGTTTTACCTAAAAATCACCGATACAAAAAACATTTCGAGGAAACTTCCGCTAAATTTTTAGAAAATGCTTTACCTTTGGTTTTTAAAGGAAATTATGGAGGCGACCATTGGTTGGCTAGTTTTGCGGTGTATGCTTTGAGTAATAAATAATAAAAACTATATGATAACTATGAAAACAAAAAAACTATTCTCTCTTTTTTTATTTTTTACAGCCTTTTTAAGTGCTCAAATTCTAGATGAGTTTCCAAAAAATCAAGAATTTTACAAAGGTGGATTACAAGAATTATACAAGGATATCAACACCATTGCTTCTGAGAAAAAACTTTCTTCTTGTAATAAAAAAGAAATTTATCAAGCGAAATTATTATTGACCAAGGAAGCCAAAATAAAATTCATCACCGATTTTGACTCTGTCAACATCAATAAAAATAAATGTGCGTACGATTTCACTTTAGATGTTTTGAGAGAACTGAAACTTAGTGACAAATGGATTCCTGCGAAAATTAAAGATCAAAATTTTGATTCAATTGTTAGATTATTTTTTGTTCCCAATCATTTGCTAGATAAATACACAGAAAATTACACTCCTGAAAAACTTTATATTCCTATTACTTATAAAGGTGGCAAAAAAGTGATGAACAAGGATATTCATGATAATTTCATGTCTATTTTTAACGATTATCATGTTAATGGAAACCTTTTTTTAGAATTTGTAGTTGATGAAAATGGTGAAATTATCAACCCTATTGTTTCACCCAAAATAGATAATGAATCATTTAACAAAGATATTGTTCGCTCCATCAATAGAACAAAAGGAAAATGGAATCCTGCTATATTAGATGGCGTTCCTGTAAAATCTAGAATTACTATACCTCTAAATTTTTCAACATCTTTCTATGAAAAATAATAAAAAGGCTGTTCAAAAAATGAACAGCCTTTTTTCTATATCTCAATTTCTCATTACTCTTTCGGCATGTATTTAGAAATATCGTCATCGTTTTTATTTTCCTCAGCATTGGTTGGTTCAGTGTTTTGAGGCGTTTCTGCTGATGGTTTTAATGCTTCCGCTGCTTTTATTTTTTCTCTTTCTAAAGCCAATTGTCTTTGGAATTCTTCTTCGCGTTTTTTCTTATTTCTTTTCGCCACGAAATACCAAACAATTCCGCCGATTAAAAATATTGGCCAAAACGGAATAAGCGCTAAAAATAATCCACCCAAAACCGCAAATCCTTTCATAAATGCATTAGAAGATTTATCCCCGAAAGTTTCATCTTTTTGTTCATTATTCAGGATGTTTAAATCCTCAGCATTATTGGTTTTTGGAGTATTGTCTACCAAAGTGAGTTCCACATCGCACATTTGGCTTCCTACATAATCATTGCCTTGCACTTCTGTATTTTTGGATTCTACATTTCCCAGACTGCTCATTTTATTCACCAATTCATTAAAATTACTCAATGGAACTTTTACGGTCAAATATTGTTTGGTAATTCCTTCGTTTTCGGTATAATTTTCTGTGATAATATCTGCATTATAAGTGCTCAATTCTTGATTTAACAGGGCTTTTGCAGCAGCCAAATCTTCTACCGAAACTTGCAATCTCGTGGTTTTCGCAATAGGGTAGAGTTCACGCTGAGGAACAGGTTGATCCTGAACTTGATTTTGATTTTGAACCTCTTGTTCTGGTTGGGTTTGCGAGTTATTTTTAGAAGTTTGCTTCAAGATTTTATTGGCAGTTTCAGCAATGACCACAGCAGCGTTGTCACCGCTTTTTATGGCATTATTCGCCGAATCAATCGCTTTTCTAATGTCTTGTGCTTGTTGGCTTTTGTTATCTAATTTTTTAAATTCCTTGTTGATGGAATCTATGTTTACATTTCCTTTTTTAATGGCATCTTCTATGATTTCTTTATGCTTATTAATTTCTGGAAGGATTACTTTTCCTACGGTACTATTAGAATCATTGACGATTTTAGAAATAGAATCGAGGGTTTGATAACTTTCTTTTGCTTGGTTAAAAAGGCTATCTGCAGTTTTAAAGGAGTCAGCCGTTTGTTGAATATCGGTTTTATTACAAGCCACCAATAATAGAGTAGCGGTAAAAAGACTAAAAATTGTTTTCTTCATTTTAATAGTTTTGTTGATGCCAAACTTAATACAAAAAATGTTCCCTAAAAATAGGTAAAAAATCGTATTTGTATTAAAATTTTGAAAATCAATGAATTGTAAAATAATTTTCAAAATTTTTACAAAAAAAATCTCCAAGTTTCCTTGAAGATCATTTATAATCTAAAATTTATAATTTAAAATTATTTCGCGTGATTCCATTCACTGATGAAGTGTAATTTTACATTCGGGAATTTTTCTTGAGTCATGTGAATCGTGAAAGCAGAATCTGCTAAAAACACCAACTGACCATGATTATCTCTCGCCATAAAACGCTGTTTTAATCTTGCAAATTCTTTGAATTCATCAGATTTTTCATCGGCTTCTATCCAACACGCTTTATGAATTCCAATCGGTTCATACGTACATTTTGCGCCGTATTCATGCTCCAATCTGTATTGAATAACTTCGTACTGAAGCGCACCCACTGTTCCAATAATTTTTCTGCCGTTCATTTCCAATGTGAACAATTGCGCCACACCTTCATCCATTAATTGGTCAATACCTTTCGCTAATTGTTTTGCTTTTAATGGATCATCATTATTGATATAACGGAAATGTTCTGGTGAGAAACTCGGAATTCCTTTGAACTGTAATTTTTCACCAGCAGTTAAAGTATCACCAATTCTGAAACTTCCTGTATCATGTAAACCTACAATATCTCCAGGGAAACTTTCGTCTACCACTTCTTTTTTATCTGCAAAGAAAGCATTCGGCGAAGAAAACTTCATTTTTTTACCTTCTCTTACTAGAAGATAGTTTTCATTTCTCTTAA
>DITA01000039.1:0-10209 GCA_002422665.1 Flavobacteriales bacterium UBA6196 | reverse complement strand
TTATTTTTTTTGAAAAATTCTAAAAGCCACCCTTTAATTTCTTCAGAATTTAGATTTTCTATTGCTAATTCTGCTTCCGAAATTTTTTTTGCCTTTGCTTTTTTAGTTCGTTTATTGTTTTTAATTTCCGAAATATGAATTGCCAAAGCTAATAAATGATTGCAAAAACCTTGATCTAAACAATCACAAGAAGAATCTATGATTTCTAATTTTTCGCTGATAGAAATTTGTGCATCATAGCTTTCTTCACCTTCATCTACAAAACAAATGAAATGGTTTTTTTTATCTTCTTCAATCTCTCGTAAAGAAAGTTTTTTGGATTTACTAATTTTTCGCTTTGAAAACTGACTTTCTAAATCTATAATATTGAGCATTTTCGACTTTTTTTTCAAAGGTAAAAAACTATATTTTCTCATAAAAACAAATACAGAAAGTTTTAACTAAAAATTTTGAAAAGCATTATTTCTGTAAATCCTTGAAGGAAAAAGTCGGGCTAAATCCCGACTCTACTTATGTTTCTTATTTCAAAAAATTATTCCGAAATCGAAACTTTAGTTCCCTTTGTATGCGCGTTCATTTGTGGCGCGTAATAGTTTTGCATCGTAGTAATTCCATTGCTGAACATTCCCGCTGCATTACAAATATAATCATACTCGAAAACGTATTTTCCTTTCGGCATATACTCGATGTAGAAATTGGTAGAAGCATCTTTGGTGACTTGATAATAACCCAAATTATTCTTCCATTGATAGCCAGAAAGTACGTCAACCGGTTCAAAACCTGCCGCTCTCATATCTTTCAGATGAATAAATTCCATATTTCTATCGGTGTTCAGAATCATTCTTACAGTTACTTTATCCCCGATTTTAAGAGGAGCATTTTCCGTAATTTTCTGCAATTCTTCACCGTTTACGGTTTTCACTTTTTTGTACAATTCTTTGGTGATGGAAATATAATTATTAGAAGATTTGATCTTATCTAATTCCTCATAATATTGCCAGAATAAACCACCTTGAACAATTCCAGCTCCTGGTTTTGTAATGGTTACTGTAGCTAAATTTTTATCTATTTCATCTGAATTTACCGCAGATTTTATGTAACCAGTTGCTTTTGTAGCAGGATTGGTAAGTTCTTTTCCACCCCAAATGATGGTTGCTCTATCACTTTCCGCTGAAGTCCAAGATTTTCCTGAATTTAAAATGGTATAAATCACTTCTGCTGTACTTCTAGAAGTGTCCCAATTAGAAACTTCTTTCTGCGTAATCAGCCAAATTTTCATTTCTTCTACAAAATTTTGGTCGGTATTCAATTTATTGAAAGCTTCCAAAGCACCAGCGTGATTTACTGTTTTAGAAGAATACCAACCCCAATCGTTGAGATTTTGTTTCCAATAAACACCTTGCGTTTCGCTTTGTACGGAAGTTTCTTTCAGATAAGTCATTAATTTTTTAGAAATATCTTTTAAATTGTAAGCATCGAAAAGCAACGCTGCTCTATGCAAACCAAAGAAAGTAAAGTCTGTAATTTTAGCAGTTTTAGCCTTTGAAATGACTAAATCTTTCATTGTTTTACCGTTTCCATTCAACGGATATTCTTTTTCCCAATAATGGCGGGTATCCAAATAATCTAACACATAATTACTCCAAACATTGCTTCGACTACGCTCAGCAACCGCCTTTACATCGAAATATCTGCTCACTTCATTATCCACAAATTTCACCAATTGAGAAACCATTTCCTTTTGTTCAGAAGATTGATAATCTTCCAGATTTCCTTTCAACCATTCATTAATTCTGCCTAAATTTTTCAAAATATACAATGAATTGTAGTAAGAACTCGGGTAACCAGCGTACCAAGAGAAACCGCCATCAGGATTTTGCAATTTTTTCAGTTCGCTCCAATCCTCATTGATGGAATTTCGCATCGTATTCGCATCGAACAATCGAGCCAATTTCTGCATTTGTTCGGTTTCGTTTTTAGAATCTAAAACCCAAGGTGTTTCTTCTAACAATAATTGTTTCAACTCTTGATTTTTCTCTAAATTAGAATTGAGCAAACCTTTCGCTTGATATTCATCAAAAACGGTTTTCATTTTCGGATTGGCTTTGAAAATTTCTGTTGCCAAAACATCTGCAAACCATTTATTGAAAACTACATCCGCAGAAAGATTGTTGTCATTTTTAAGACTTGGCAATGCGAAAATTACTTCCCAAATTGGATTGGTGGTCAATTCTAAAGTATTAGAAACATTGGTTGCCGTTTTAGAAGTATTATTTTTCAAATTTTCTAAAACAAAAGTCTTGGTTTGACCTTCTTTCACAAAAACAGGAACGGCATTTGTTACCAACATTCTGTTTGGCAGAACCGCAATTGCTTTTTGTTCGCCATCAGAAAATTGACCTGCTTTTGCTACGTTTTTAATGATGATAGAAGAAACGCCATTCGGAACTTTTACATTCCATTGTACAGTTGTACTTCCGTTTGAATTGAGAACAAAAGATTTCTGAATGTCTTTCAAATTAAATTGAGAAGAAATATCTTCATTGGTAAAAGCGTCTAATATTTGCAAATTCGCAAAACCGTTGAGTTGTTGAGTCGTTAAATTACTCAACTTAGATTTGAAAACCAATTCGTCGCCTTCTCTCAAAAATCTAGGATAATTCGGTGTTACTGAAAAATCTTTTTGCGTAACAATGGTTTTTTCTAAAGTGGCACTTCTTGCATCTTTTGTATGAGCCAAAAACATTAATTTCCATTGTGTAAGAGCTTCTGGAGAAGTAAATTCAAACGATACATTTCCGTTTTTATCCGTCATTAAATTTGGATAGAAAAATGCGGTTTCGTTCAGATTTTGACGAACTTTTATATTTTCTAAATCATTTTTAACAACTTTTTTACCATACCCAACCACAACAACTTGGTCAATTTCCTTAGATTGTGCAGAATCTGTTACAGCTTCTGCCTTCATTGAAGCCATTCCTCTAATTTTTATTTCTTTATTTGCACCAGGAACCGCTGAAGAAACCTGAAGTCCAGGAGTTCTTCCTTGCAATTTATCGTTTATTATTGAACCATCAAACCAATCAAAATCCGGTCTATTCACACCGAAATTATCAAAATATTTTAGTCTTTTGCTGTAATATTTTTGGTCTAAACTTTCATTGATGCCGTATTGAGAAATCCAGTAAGGTTTGCTGTAAAGACTTTGCCAAGAATAAGTATTTACCGCAAATTGATCTAAAGATTTATCATACATATTCGCTAGAACTTCGGCAGTAATCTGGTCGGTGAGCGAAGTCGAACTGCCAGAAATTTTCACACTCCATTTTTCTTTAGAATTAGGTTGTAATTTATCTCTAAACGTTACCAATTCTATTTTCAAAGGCTTTTTATCCGAAGAAATTTTCACATCTTGCGAAACAGTTTGCACATCATTGAAAGCAATCATTTGAAACTGAATCTTCAGATTTTCAATGCTAATATCTTTCGGAAGTGAAACTTCGTAAACTAAAATTCCATTTTTAATCGGTAATTGCTCAAATTGCGTTTTTCCATCACCGTTTTGAACATATACATTGGCCATAGCATCTGGAATGGCTGAATAAACGTAGAATTTCGCCTTTTCAGTTCTGTTGTATTCAGATTTTACAGGAATCACTTTTAAGAAAGGCTTTTGACTTTCAGAAAGTTTAGCTTTGTCAAAAACTTCAAAAATTTTCTCGGTTTTAATGGTATCTTTTCCTTCGATGTTAAAGAGTTCGAGTTTGTATTTTCCAGTCGGAAGTTTCCCTATTTCAAAGTCAGTTGCAGTTCCTTGCTGATTAATTAGTTCAGAATTAACACTTGTCATTCTAATAATTTTAGAATCTGGAGTTTTTTCAAAAATTACTTTTTCTATTCTATTTTCTTTCTCCGATTTATCAAAATAATCATGTGGGAATTTTTGCACAAAAACTTCTTTGCTAAAGAAAGGTGCATTCTGAATTTCACTCTCAAAATTGGTTCTAAAAACTCTTTCTTGAGGTGATAATTTTGACAATTTTGCGGTGTAACTTTTCTTTAAAATCTGGTCGTTGTAATTTTTGGTTTCTACTTTTACATTGATGTTTTCATCGGTGAAATAATTTTCTTTAGCATCTGAAAGTGAAATATAATGCGAAACCGAAGCCACTTTTAGATTGGTTTGGTCAGATTGTGTTTCTCCGTTAATATCCGTAACAGAAGCATTGATTTGATAATTATCAATCTGTATTCCTTCTAAAGTTTCATCTTTTTTTAGGTCTATTTTTATGGTGAATTCCCCTTTATCATTGGTTTTTACTTCACCAAGAATTGAGTTCTCGTTATCATTTCCACGAGGATACCACCAGAAATACCTCCAACGAATATTCTGTTTTTTGATTTCAAAATTTACGGTAGCATTACTGAGCGGAACTCCCGAAAACATCATCGCTTTTCCTTGTAATTCTATGGTTTGTCCGTACTGATATTCTTGTTTCACCGGTTCAAAACTCACTTCAAATTTCGGACGTTTATATTCCTCCACTCGGAAACTTTTATAGCCGTCCATCACATAATCTGTGACTTCATCATCGTCATTATCAACTTCTATAGAAAATTGTCCGTTCAGTTTTCCTTGTGGAAGCGTAAAACTTCCGTTCACAGAACCAAATTCATTGGTCGTTAAAGTTTGCGTAGAAATTTCTTCGCCATTTGTATCTTTCAAAGTGATATTTAATTTCACTTTTGTTGTTACTTTTTCTTTATTGGTTTCACTGCTAAAAGCGGTTCCAATTACTTTAAAATAAACAGTTTGTCCAGGTCTGTAAATCGCTCTGTCTAAGAAAATTTGCGCTTGTTCTGCTTCATTTCTAGTGTTAAAAGAAGTATCGTACTGATTTCCGTAAACTTGCAAAAGATTTATATCATTGGTAGAAGGTTGACGAACCAAAACATAGCGATAATAGCGTTTTTTATCATTTTCTGGAATTTTGAAACCAGCTTTAGCATCTGTAACTCCTACAGATTTTTCTATATTTTGTTGAGCAACATATTCATAAAATTCTAAGTTTTCTTTTGGTAAAATTTTCCCGTTATTTCTGAGCACCAATTGCAATTCATTTTCGAAAATTTGTTGGTCTGATTTATTCTTAAAAATAATTCTAGAATTAGTGGCAATAAAATAAAAATGGTCTTGAACATTGCCATCTACCAAATATTCTCCCACGTAAATTCCCGAAGGGATTGGCGCAATTTCCAGCGAAGTTTTATGAGAAATGTAATCTTTGAAATTCTTCAAAGGAAAAGTTTCTTTTTTTACCAAAGTTTTCTTGAGTTGAGAAAAATAATCTTTGTTCCAAGAATTATAAATATACTTTAAAAAACCTTGATAATCAGATTTCACTTCATAAATATTGAGCGAAAACTGTGACGTATTTTTGTATTCTGCAACCAAATGAATAGGTTGATTCGGCAAAGTGGACGTTTCAAATTTTATATTGACAAAAGGCTGTTTGATTTGATTTTCCTGATTTTTGATGTTTTCTAAAAATTTAGATTTCGGATAGGCTTTTTTCACTTTTTCAATCCAAGAAAGCGCTTCATCAAATTTTTGTTCTCCTTGAAGACTGGAAATGATTTCTTGAGCGATTAAAACTTTATAATCGCCTTCTGTTGCAGAATTATAAAGAGAAAATAATTGTTCTTGTTTATTTTTACAGTTGGTAAAAGCACAATCGTCATTCAGTTTTTGATGTTTGAAGTACAATTGCGCATTTCCTGAATTTTTAACAATTAACGCATCATAAATTCCTAAAATTTTAGGCTGATTTTCTTTCAGTTCATTTTTAGTAAAATAATAATTACTTTGAAGATAATCAATATATTGCATTGATTTATAATCAAAGAAGCTAGGGAAATAAGCAATATCTTCTACTCCATCAAAAATCTCTGCATATTTTGAAATCGTGATTTTTTGTAACACTGCATCTTGTTTTGAAATTTCAGCAAAATGTTGGGCAAGATAATTTTTAAAATCTAATTTGCTCCAAGTTTCGATTTGAGAAAAATCATGCTTTCCGCCAGTATTTACATTCGTTCTTTGGTTAATTTTCCATTGATTTTCATCGTAATAATCTTGAAAAAAGTCTCCCAACAATACTTGAAAAACCAATTTTTGTTCGCCTTTTAATTTTTGGTCAAAAGATTCTAATTTTTTAAAAAATTGAGAAGCAGTATCATTTTGAGTATCATCTTCGGTAAGGTCTATCACGCTTAATTCCGCTTTCAAAGATTTAATCAATTGAATAGCATTGTCTTCCGAAATCGCACGTTTCTGAATGTCTAAAATGAGCGGAAGATTAGATTTATAAGTTCCTTTCTTATAGTTTTCAGAAATTTTCTTCCATTGTTGATCATAGTATTTTTGAGCTTTCATAGGAGTAATATTCCAAATGAGGAATAGTAAAATGAAGATTTGGGTTAGTTTTTTCATAATCAAAAAAGATTTTTATTGCATCAGAATAAAATGTCACGAAAAATCAAAAATAGATTCTTCATTTCGCTTTGCTTCATTCAGAATGACAAAGTGTTTTTATATTTGCTTAATGAACGTTATAAATTTACTAAAAAATATTCTACTAAAATCGCAGATTTATGTTTCTCTGTGCGCAACTTTATTAGGCGTTTTCATCTTGCAAGAGCAAGAATCTTACCAAAACTCTTTAGCTTTCATCCTTTTCCTTACGTTTTGGAATGGATATTTTTTTACCATTTATCACAAAAGAAAATTTGCAAAAATTTGGAATATTTTGGGATTTGTCCTTATTAGTTCCATTCTTTTGAAATATTTTGACCTGAATTTTTACTTGAAATGGATTATCGTTTTGTTTCTTGGATTCATTTACAACGCAGACTTTCTAAATATTAACCTTCGACAATTTTCTTTGGTCAAAACCTTTTACGTAGGATTTATTTGGGCGCTGACTTTGGTCTGGTTTCCTATGAAAGAGATGAACTGGGCGTGGTTTTTCATTATTTTCTTCTATACTTCTGCCATTACTTTTCCGTTCGAAATTAGAGATTTAAAACGAGATGATTTTACGACTTTGCCTATGAAAATTGGCATTCAAAACACGAAGTATTTGAGTTATATTTTTCTATGTTTAAGTTCGGTTTTGACAATATATTTTATGAAATTTGAATTTGCATTTTCGCTGTTCTTAACCTTTACCTTTGCCTCTATCTTAATTTATTTTTCTCATCAAAAACGTGAAGATTGGTATTATTCTTTTTTAATGGAAAGTTTGAGTTTAATGCCCTTTATTTTTAATGAATTGTTTAAAATATTCTAACAAAAAATAATATCTTTACTCCAAATTTCGGTTATGGAAAATTTAGAAAATTTAAGAGCATCTTTGGTACAAAAAATATTCAGCACTAATAATTTAAACCTTTTAGAAGCCATAAATAAAATTTTCACTTCTACTGAAGAAGAAAAAAAATACATGCTTTCTGAGAATCAAAAAAAATTATTAATGGTTGCAGAAGAACAGATAAAATATGGCGAAGTAGTCTCTGATGAAGAATTGAGAAAACTAGATGAAGAATGGATGAGTTAAAAATTATATGGACTAAAATAGCGATATCACAAAGAAACGAGGTTTTTGCTTATTGGAATAAAAGAAATAAAAGTACCGATTTTTCTAAAAAAATAAATCTTCTTATCTACGAAAAAATAGATTTACTGAAAAACTTTCCTTTAACAGGCGTAGAAATTCAAAATGAAGATGCCAGAATTCTACATTTTCATAATTATAGTCTCATTTATAAAATTTCTCAATCAGAAATTTATATTTTGGCATTTTGGGACAACAGACAGAATCCTTCAAAACTCTTAGAAATTTTAAAGTTAAAGTAAAAACCATGTTCATTAAAAATCTAAAACTCTTCAACTTTAAAAATCACACTGAAAAATCATTCGATTTTTCGCCAGAAATCAATTGTTTTGTGGGAAATAACGGCGCTGGAAAAACCAATATTCTAGATGCGCTTCATTATCTTTCGATGGCAAAAAGTTTTCTGGGAAATCTTGATGCTCAAAACATTTTACATGACAGTGATTTCTTTGCGATAGAAGCAGAAATTCAAGGAGAAGAAAAGAATGACATCATCAAAGTGCAATTGCCAAAAGAAGGTAAAAAAATCATAAAAAAAAATGATAAAACCTACGAAAGAATTGCAGACCACATTGGATTTTTGCCAAGTGTGATGATTTCTCCTTACGATGCGAACCTCATTTCTGATGGCAGCGAAAGCAGAAGAAAGTTTCTAGATGCCATGATTTCTCAGACCGATTCTGATTATCTTTTTGCGTTGATTCAATACCAAAAAACGCTTCAACAAAGAAATGCTTTGCTCAAATATTTTGCTAAAAACAGAACTTTCGACCTCGATTCTCTAGAAATATATAACGAACCTTTGACCAAATTTGGAACTCAAATTTTTGAAAAAAGACAGCGATTTGTAGCCTCTATTTTGCCTACAATTCAACATTTCTATGAGATTATTTCAAAAGGAAACGAAAAAGTTACCGTGATATACGAAAGTAATTTGAATGATCAAAAATTTGAAGAAATCTTAAGCGAAAACCTCGAAAAAGACAGGGTTCTCACTTACACTTCACGAGGAATTCATAAGGATGATTTGCGCTTCGAAATGAACGGAAATTTGATTAAAAAATTTGGAAGTCAAGGTCAACAAAAATCTTTCCTCATTGCTCTGAAATTGGCTCAAATAAAAAGAATTAAAGACATCACGAATAAAAATCCTATTCTTCTTTTGGATGATATTTTTGATAAGTTAGATGACAATAGAGTTTCTCAGTTGATAGAATTGGTGAACCAGCAGAATTTCGGACAGATATTCATTACAGACACACACAGAGAACGTACAGAATCTGTGGTGAAAAGGATTAATGAAGAAAGTAAGATTTTTCAAATCTGATTTGGGTTTCGAGTTACGAGATTCGGGTTACGAGTTTCGAGATGTAAAATGTGTATTGAATTTCAACATAATAAAAAACTAAATTACCATGAGTTATAGAAATTTAGACATTTATAAGATAAGTTTCCAGTTATTTATTAAAACACATAAAACTTCATTTTTACTTCCAAAACATGAATTGTATGAATTAGGAAGTCAATTAAGACGTTCCGCAGATTCTGTAATAACCAATATTGTAGAAGGTTATGGAAGGAGTATTTATAAAAAAGAATATGAAAGATTTTTAGTTTTCACACATTCAAGTTGTGACGAAACCATTAATCATCTAGAAAAAATTATTTTGCTTTATCCTGAAATTAATTCGGAATTTAAAATACTAAGAGATGAATATGACTTACTTGGTGGAAAAATAAATAATTATTTGAAGTGGGTAAAACTCAATTGGAATAAAGGAAAAGAAGAGAATTAAACCACTAATTTTAAACCAAGAATCTCGAATCCCGTAACTCGTAACTCGTAACTCGTAACTCAAAAATGAAAAAGAAAAGAGAATATCAAAGTTCTGAATTGGTGAAAAGTTTTGCCAAGTTGTATGGTTTTGAGGATAAATTATTGGCTTTACAAGTCAAGGATTTTCTAAAAAACTATTTAGACGAAGCATTTTTCAAAGAAATAGAAAGCGTAAATCTGAACGAAAAAATTCTGGAAATCAGAATAAAATCTCCACTTTTCAGAAATGATTTTAGAATGAAAAAATCATTTTTCCTCAAGAAATTTCAAGAAGAATTTGGCGCCGACCAATTTATGGATGTGTATGTTTTGTAGTATCCGAAATTAATTTTTTGGCTCTTTCGTCTAACACAGAACGAATTGGGAAAAAGAAAATCAGCGGATTTTTGAAGAAATATTTAATGATGCTTCGGTTAAGATTTCTCACCTCACCAAAGTTCACTTTTCTAGAACGGAATGCTAAAACCATCGACAATCCAAAGCTTACTATAAAGTTTAAGAAACCAATCAAAAATACCGTTACAAAAGCAATAATAAACGTCTGTGTATCAATGGAAAATTCTTTTCCGTATAATCCTAATGCAAAATTTCCGGCCGCGAAAGTAATATGACGAATATCTAAATCCAGTCCAAAAAACTTACCGATAGTAGCTGTAGATCCTAAGAAAATTCCTAACCAAAGGTTAGACATAATTC
>DITA01000137.1:0-9231 GCA_002422665.1 Flavobacteriales bacterium UBA6196 | reverse complement strand
TTCCATAGTGTTTGAATTTTAAAAATTAATATTTTGTGATTGGGTTAAATTTCTTGATGTAAAGGTAGTTTTATAAGAGGCGCTTTCAAATTTTAGTTGACTGAACCGTCATTTTTGTTTACTGAAATGTAAAAAAGAGGTTGGTTTTTTAGTTAAAGAAAACTATAGAAAATAAAAAACCACGAAATTTTCGTGGTTTTTAAAGCAGTTTTTTTTGAAAACTATTTCGCTTGAGCAATAAAATAATTCGCTTCACCTTGTCCCCAATTTGGATCAAGAGAAGATTTTAATTTGTAAGTTTTGAACTGTTCTAAAGCTTTCTTAAAAAGTTCAATGCCTTTGGTTTTGCTTCCGCCAAACTGTTCTGGAGTGAAATATAAATCTTCGGCTTCCATAATCGTAATTCTAGGATTTTCTGGGTCTAATTTTTTGGCTTCGTTTAAAGCATTTTGTGCAGCTTGTCCTTCAGTTTGCCATCTTTCCATAGGATTTACCATCATTTTTAGTCCGTGATTCATTTTTTTCAAAATATAGATTTCTGCATTATTTGGAGAAAGTGCTTCTGCTTTGTCAATGTAATTTTGAGCCTCTTTTGCCACTTCGTCTAGTTGTGCAATTTGGTTTTGTTGCATCAGTGTTCTTCCTTTTTTTAGAATCGAAAAAGCGGCGTAATAATACGGGTGCCAAAGTGTTTTTTCTTTGTCTCCAATTCTTGCAAAATCATTGGCTTGAGCAGTGTAATCATCTGGATTAGGTTTTGGCATTTCGATGGTTTGAACTTTCGGCATCATGGCTTTTTCGTAAGCAGTTTGTGCAAAAGTATAAGTAGTTGTAAATGCGAAAGAAAGTGCTAAAATTGTTTTTTGTAAAGTTTTCATATGTAATATTTTTTAGTTGTTTCAATTTTATGGTTCAAAGATATTTTGAAAGAAATTTTCTTGAAATTTTAGTTCACCGAACTGCAGTTTTTGTTTACTGAATGGTTTTCAGTGTCAATTTTGGACTTAATTCTATAAGTTATTATTAATGGCTTCTTGAGTTCTGTCAGTACCAAAACTGATGAATGCACCAATGAAAACAAAAGTATTGGTAGGAGGAACGATGGCTCTAGATTTGAGTCCATTGCTCGAAAAATTGTATCCAAATTCATTTTTAGTTCCTAGAACGTTATTGATAGAAAGCACCAAAACGGTGAAAGCTCTCGCATCTTTTTTGCCTAAATTCGGTAAGTAATTAAGGCTGAAATTCACCGCTTGATAATCTTTTACAAAGCCTTGATTTTTGAGATCAGTATTACCATTTTCGGTCACGAAATTGTAATAAGGTCTTCCGGAATTGTAGTTGTAAGAAAAATTGAAACCTGTTTTCCAAGCGGTAATAAATTTTTTAGCAACGATAGAAATTGTGTGTTTTGCTGCAAAATTTGGGAAAAGTTGCTGGTTGTAATTCAGATAGTCTCTCTTAGAATCGAGATAAGAATAAGAAATCCAATAATCTATGTTTTTTAAAGTTTTTTTGTCTCTCCAAAAAAGTTCAATTCCCTTTGCATAGCCACTTCCGTTGTTATTGATGGCAATTGGTTTGTAGAAATTATTAGAAGTTTTTACCAAATCTTCGTATTTTTTGTAATAGGTTTCAAATCTCAAACTTCTACCATCCACAGTTCTTTGGAGTTGGAAAATGTAATGTTCTGCTCTTTGATAATTGGGGTTGTAATTGGCATCAAAATATTTGCTTTCAGGATTTTGATAGAAAATTCCATAAGCAAGAGAGCCCGTCCAATCTTTAGAAATTCTGTAACCTAGTGCCAATCTCGGTGAAAAATTCCAGCGGTTGATAGAAGAAGAGTTTTCTGCTCTTGCTCCTATTTTTAAAGATAAATCATTGCTGATTCCCAAATCAGTTTCTGCGAAAAGTGATGTGATATCATCTCTAAATTCATAATTTTTTTGAGCGATGGAAACCCAAGTTTCTTCTTTGGTAGTGTTCAGTTCTATTCCTGCTCTTATTGCCGAAATTTTAAATAATTTTCTCTCAATTAATGCTTTGGCGTTGAAATAATTGCCTTTAGAATCTATATCATTATTGAATTGAGAACTTCCGTTTTGGTCTATATTAGAAAAATGAAGAATATTTTGATTATAAGTGTAAGAACTCCCAAGATTCAAAGTATATCTGCCAAATTTTTCTCTGTAAGAAAGCGAGTGAAATGTATTTTTCCCGTTTTGATTGATTTTATCAGAAGAAGTTTCGTCGTCTAAATTGGGAGAAGAAAGTTTCATAGAACTGGTGTCATAACTTCCGTAATATTTGATAAAACCGCCTCTTGACGTTTTAATTCTGAAGTTTCCATTGCCACCGAAACTTTGAGGTGCTTTTTCGAAATCGGTATTGAATTTTAGAATTTTCTGCATGAGTTCTAGGTTAGAATAGCCTAAAGAAATTCCGTAAGAATGTGTTTTTTCTTGATTAACTCGCTGAATTCCGCCACTTGCAAAAATGGGAGAAATCCCAAAATCTGCAGAATTTCTTTCAGGTAAATCGATACTTTCCAAAGCTAAAACTCCAGATAAAGCTTGTCCGTAAACTGCAGAATAACCACCACTGGAAAATACATTTCCTTTAAAAAGGGAAGTGTTCAATCTATCCATCGCTTTAATTCCGGGGACAGAATTTCCGAAATAATTGTTCACCAAATTTCCGTCCATGAAGAATTTGGTTTCCGTTCCGGTTCCTCCTCTCACGAAAAGACCTTCTGATTCTCCCACTTTTTGAACTCCAGGTAAGGTTTCTAGCGCCGATGAAATTTGACCATTTGCTCCAGCTGTTGTGTAGACGTCAATGGGCGTCAATAGAGTAGTGGCGCGTTTTTTATCGCTGGCTTCTATGCTTCCCGCAGAAATGACTACTGCATCTATTTCGCTCACCGATTCTTTTAGTTCAGCATTTAGAATAAGGTTTTTGTCTTCAATTTGAATAGATTTTTCGATTTCTATAAATTTAGGATGAGAGAAAATCAAGGTTTGGCTTCCTTTTTCAGAAGTTTCAAACTTATAATTTCCTGTTTCGTCTGTTGTAGCGCCATCATAAGTATCTTTCAGCGTTACAGAAACATCTTTCAGCGGTTTGTTATTTCTTCCTAAAACTTTTCCAGAAATGGTAATTTGAGCAATTAAGGTAAAGGTAAAGGCAAAGGTAAAGAGTAATGTAAAAATGCGAGTTTTCATAATTCTGTTTTTGATGAAGCAAAGGTATCTCTGCTCATTACTGAAAAGAAATAAGTTTTACTGAACCGTAAAAAATAGAAACTGAATCGTAGAAATTACAAAATAGGAATGCAGAAATCTACCAAACACTTTTTCTCAGGGTGTTCTTGGTAATCATTATGGTAAATTTCATAAGGACATTCTTTTCTGAACTGGTGTCCGTTTTCGTTCATCCAAAGGAAAAGTGCGTTCCAAGCAGTTTCGAATTCGGGGAGTGTAATTTCTTGTCGAGAAACGATATATTTCCCTTTTGGCAAAATTTCTAGGAAAACTTCGCCTTCATTTTTGATGGCTTCTTCTAGCAACATTCCTGCGTGAATTCTCACTTTATTGGGAGCAGTAACTTTGAAACTATCGTGATAAACGGTAATCATTTTCACATTTTCTCTAGGGAAAATATTTTTAGAAATTGCCCAAGAAATAAGGGTGTTGTAAGCGTTTCCTATATTTTGTACACCAATGCTTAATACTGATGCAATCTGCATTTCTGGCATTTCTTTTATTTGGATATTGGCTTTATTTTCCATAAAAAATTTCATTTTTTCTAGTTGGTAAAGATATTGCTCGAAAACGACTTCTTTTTGTCCGATATTGCTGATAATGGTTTGAATTTTCTTAAAATTTTCTGGCGAATTTTTTCTAAAAGCAGCTGGCGAAATCCCGAAGTGCTTTTTGAAAGTTTTACCAAAAGTAGAATGACTATTGAATCCTATTTCCAAGAAAATATCTTCTAAAGATTTTTCTTTTTTTAAGGAAAGCATCATTGCTGCTTTTTCCATGCGTTTTCTGGTGATGTAAGCTAGCAAAGTTTCACTGGTAACCGCGCGAAAAATTCTATGAAAATGAAAAGGCGAGTAGTAGCCCATTTCTGCGAGTTTTTCCAGAGAGAGTTCATCGTCCAAATGTTGGTCAATGTAATCTAAAACCTTTCTAATTCTTGTTAGATGTTCTTGTGAAGTCAACCGATTATTTTTTACAAATATAAAACTAAAAACCACAGCACAATGGTCTATTCTTGCTCTTATAAAATGCAAAAAACTCGAAGACGAATCCTCGAGTTTTCTGTTACAAAAGTTTAATATGAAGGGAATTTTATTTTTTCGCTTTTTCTGGAGTGTAGATTTCTACCGTATTATTGCTTGCGTTGTAGAAATCTTTAATTGATTTTTCTTGATCACTCATCATTTCGCCCATGGTTTTATCATTTCCTGGCATTTTCATCGCTTTCATTTCTGGAGTGATTTGTGCTCTTATCGATGCAAAAGGATCTTTTTTATATTCCTCAAAAGAAGATTCAAATTTATCTCTGTTGATAATCGTTACATCATTTCTCGCACCAAACTGTGCCGATAGTTTTTCGCTGTAAGAAAGTTCTTCAAATTCTTTCAGTGGTTTATTTGCGGTTAAAACCCAAGAGAAATTTTTCTCAGCATCTTCTATTTTTACGATTAATCCAGGTAAACCAGAGAATTTATAAGGACCATCAGGGAAAGGAATAGATTCTGTAAACCAAGCCGTCCATTTTCTTCCACCAAATTCTGTGGTTGCTTTTTGAGCTTCGTATTCGCCTATTTTTTGTTTATCATTAGAGATTTTCCAGTTGAATTTTGGTTCTTCATTATATCCAAAAACAGAATTCAGCATTCTTTCGCTAAAGTTTACCTTCATGGTAGGATATTCTTTCGTGATTTTATAAGCAAATTTTGGCATTTGGAAAGACTTTGATAAATCTTTGAAAACACCTGCTTTTTGCATTTTTTCAACTTCAATTTTTAGTACAGAATCCTGTGAAACCGTCAAATAATCTCTATAAAGTGATTTTTTATCGGTTACGTCTAGAATCATAACAGTTTTTTGTAAAGAGTCTATTCCTTTTTTGGGTTTAAAGGTCAATTCATAAAAAAATCTGTTTGCAGATTGTGCGTTTGCAAGAGTTACTAAAAACAATAAAGCAAAGCTTAAAGATTTATACCATTTCATTTTTTAAATTTTATTAATTAGTAAGGGATTTTTTACTTTGTTACAAAAATTTATGAAAAAAATTATTCTTAATGCTTTAAAACTATTTTTATATGATTTTAAAATCCACATTTACAGATAATTTATATTTTTGTTTAAAATTTAAGACAAATGAGATTCTTTAGAGCGCCTATTTTAGGAATATTTGCAATGATGCTTTTCGTTATCAGTTGTAAAAAAACAGACATTGCTTTGCCAAAATCCGAAGCCAATATAGACAGCATTGCTTCTAAATATTATGAAGGTTACCTGAAAATGTTTCCTCTGGAAGCCACTATGCAAGGCGATAATAGATATAATGACCAATTGCCAAATGCTATCAGTCAGGATTTTATTTCTAAAGAAATTGGCTTTTATACCGAAACTCAAAAAAAGTTGCAAACTCTTGATTATGAATCTCTTTCGGATAAAGACAAAACCGTTTATGATGTTTTAGATTTTACCTTAAAAGATAAGATTGAGAAGTATGCATATCATCCAGAACTGATGCCTTTTAACCAATTTGAAGGTTTGCCATTAGATTTTCCATTGTTAGGAAGCGGAGATGGGAATCAACCGTTTAAAACGACTAAAGATTATGATAATTTCTTGAAAAGAATAGATGCTTTTGCCGTTTGGATGAACACTGCCGAAAAGAATTTCAGAGATGGAATGAAACAAAATGTGATGCTTCCAAAAAAACTGGTTGTGAAAATGATTCCTCAAATGAGAGGTGAAGAAATTATTTCTGAAAACTATGATAAAAATATTTTCTACGGACCTATCAAAAAAATCCCAGCCAGTTTTTCTGCTGCAGATAAACAAAAGTACACCGTACTTTATCAAAATGCCATCAAAACGAAAATTATTCCCGCTTACAAAAGAATGGGTGATTTTTTAGAAAAAGAATATTTGCCAAAAGCGAGAAATACAGATGGAATTAACGCTATTCCTAATGGAAGCAATATTTATACATATCTCGCAAAATCTTGGACAACGACTAATCTTACTCCTGATGAAATCAATAAAATTGGGTTAAAAGAAGTAGCCATGTTAAGAGCAGAAATGGAGAAAGTAAAAACTCAATTAGGTTTTAAAGGAACACTCGAACAATTTTTAGTAAGCCTAAAAACAGACAAAAAAGCGATGCCTTATAAAACGCCAGAAGAAGTAATTGCCGCGTTTAATGGGATTTTAAAGAAAATAGAACCAAAGCTTCCAACGATGTTTAGTCAATCTCCTAAAACACCGTTTGAAATCAGAAGAACAGAAAAATTTAGAGAAGCAAGTGCAAGTGCAGAATACAAACCAGGTTCTGCAGATGGAAGCAGACCGGGAATTTTTTACACACCAATTCCAGATGCTACTCAATATAATGTAACCAATGGTTTCGAATCTTTATTCTTGCACGAAGCTATTCCGGGACATCATTATCAAGTTTCGCTTCAACAGGAAAATATGGAAATTCCTAAATTCATGAGATTTGGTTGGTTCGGAGCTTATGGAGAAGGTTGGGCACACTATACCGAAACTTTAGGACCAGAGTTTGGTTTGTATACCGATCCTTATCAAAAAATGGGTTATTTAAGTGATCAAATGTTGCGTGCAGTTCGATTGGTGGTAGATACAGGAATTCATACTGGAAAAATGACCAGAGAAGAAGCGATTCAATATTATCTGAACAATATTTCTGATTCTGAACAAGGTGCAACTGCAGCAATTGAGCGTTATATGGCGATTCCGGGACAAGCGCTAGGCTACAAAATCGGTTCGCTTAAATTTTTAGAATTAAGAGCTAAATATCAAAAAGAACTAGGTAAGAAATTTAGTTTGGCTAAATTCCATGATGAAATTCTGAACCAAGGATGTCTTCCATTATCCGTTTTAGAAAGAAAGATGGAACTTTGGGCAAAGAAACAGTAATTTATTTCTAAATTTTATTAGAAGGGTTCCCCTCTTTTAGAGGGGTGTCATTAACTTGTTAATGACGGGGTGTTAAAAAAATATGGAAATATGGAAGCATTAAAAATCATAAAATTTAAAGACCATGAATTAAAAAGAAATTTTATACATGATCTTCCATATAATCCAAAACTAAAAGAATTTGCTAGAAAATTAAGAAAATCTAGAAATTTAGTAGAAGTTCTTTTTTGGAATGAAGTTAAATCTAAAAAATTTCATTCTTTGGATTTTGATAGACAAATTGTTGTGGATAATTATATTATTGATTTTTACATTAAAAGTTTAGGATTAGCCATTGAAATAGATGGATGGTATCATGAGTTTAAAAAGGAAAAAGATAAGAATAGACAAGAGTATTTGGAAAGTCTAGGAATTAAATTTTTTAGAGTTTCAGATTTTGATGTAAAGAAAAATATGATGCTTGTTTTACAAGATTTAGAAAATTTTATTATAAATCAATATAAACTATAAATAATTTTTAACACCCCGTCAAAATCAAAGATTTTGACACCCCTCTAAAAGAGGGGAACTCGAAAATATGATTATTTCTCAAAAAGCATTTTCGTAAGGTAATCATTCTCCTGATTTCCTCTGGCTGGAGAATATTCTCTTCCGTAGAAAATAATTTGAAGGTGAAGTTTATTCCAAGTTTCTTTAGGGAAAAGTTTTTTAGCGTCATTTTCAGTTTGAACCACGTTTTTTCCTTCGGTTAATTTCCATTGTTTCATCAATCGATGAATGTGTGTATCTACTGGGAAAGCAGGAACGCCAAATGCCTGGCTCATCACTACACTCGCCGTTTTATGACCTACTCCCGCTAAATTTTCTAAATCTTCAAAATTAGAAGGAACTTCGCCGTTATGTCTTTCCAGAAGTTGATTGGCCATGATTTTTAGATTTTTTGCTTTAGTGGTAGACAATCCAATTTCTTTAATCAATTCCTTGATTTCAGGCTCTTCTAATGCTGCCATTTTTTCTGGATTGGGTGCTACAGAAAACAATTTGGGAGTTACTTCATTTACTTTTTTATCAGTAGTTTGTGCAGAAAGTGCAACAGCAACCAATAGTTCATAAGCATTTCTATGGTTCAGTGGAATAGGAACTTCGGGATAGATTTTTTCTAACTCAGTCATTACTATTTTTGCACGCTCTTTCTTTGTCATTTTCTGTAAATTTGAGCAAAAATAAGAAACTCTCGCTGATTTTGCAGATTAAGCTGATTGTAACCTTTCAAATTTATTTGAAACTTAGTTATCTCAATTTCTTAATCAAGTTAGAGTGTTTTAAATTATAATCTAAAATTTTACAATTATGTTAAAAATAGGTGATACACTTCCTACGTTTCAATTAGATAATCAGGACGGAAATCTGGTTAAATCTTCAGATTTCAAAGGGAAAAAATTGGTGGTTTTCTTCTATCCGAAAGCCAATACGCCAGGTTGTACAGCAGAAGCTTGTAACCTTAATGAAAATATAGAATACTTAACGAAACAAGGTTTTACGATTTTGGGAATTTCTGCAGATCCTGTGAAAAATCAAAAGAAATTTCATGATAAATTCGGGTTTAAATATGATTTATTAGCCGATGAAAACCATGAAGTTTGTGAAAAATTCGGGGTGTGGCAACTCAAAAAATTCATGGGGAAAGAATTCATGGGAATCGTGAGAACTACCTTTTTATTTGACGAAAATTCTGTTTGTACAGAAGTCATCGAAAAAGTAGAAACCAAAAATCACGCAGCTCAAATTTTGAAGTAATCTTTTTTACATTGTCATTCTGAACGAAACGCAGTGAAGTGAAGAATCTGTTCTATATTAAAGAGATTCTTCATTCCGTTTCACTTCATTTCAGAATGACAGATAATTTTATTTAAATATCAGCTTCGAAATACAATAATTCTTCTGGATCACCATCCATGAAGAATTTTTTTTGGAATTTTAAACCTAGTTTTTCTAATAATTTTCTGGAAGCATGGTTGTATTCTACCGTAATTCCGCCCAATTT
>DITA01000138.1:0-12397 GCA_002422665.1 Flavobacteriales bacterium UBA6196 | reverse complement strand
CACTTGATATCAATACTAAATCTGACAAAAAATACTGTAGATTCAAAAAATTCGGTATTAAATACGTAGACTATAAAGATGCTGACTTCTTATTACAGTTCGTAAACGAACAAGGTAAAATTTTACCAAGAAGATATACAGGTACTTCTCTTAAATATCAAAGAAAAGTTTCTGCAGCAATCAAAAGAGCTAGACACTTAGCTTTAATGCCTTACGTAGCAGACTTATTAAAATAATTATTAACAAAAAATAAATTGTTGGTTTTAGCTAACTAAACCTAACTTTTTAAAACAAAAAAGGACAACAACAATGGAAATTATCCTAAAAAAAGACGTAGAAAACTTAGGACTTGAGTTTGATACAGTAAATGTAAAACCAGGTTACGCAAGAAACTTCTTAATCCCTCAAGGTTATGCACTTCTTGCAACTCCTAAAAATAAAGCTGCTCTAGAAGCTACTTTAGAAGCTAGAAAAGAAGAAGAAGCTAAATTAATCGCTGCTGCAACTGCAATCATCGAAAAATTAAAAGCTACAACTGTTTCTATCGCTGCAAAAGTAGGTACAGGTGATAAGATTTTTGGTTCTATTAACAATGCTACTTTAGCTGAAGAATTAGCTAAAGCTGGTGTAGAAGTAGACAAAAAATACATCAAAATCCCTGGAAATACTATCAAGAGAACAGGTAAATTCTCTGCTAAAGTAAGACCTCACAGAAACGTAGAATTCGAATATGAATTCGAAGTTATTTCTGATGTAGCGACTGAAGAAGCAAACACTGAAGCTTAAAATTCAGACTTATAAATATTAAGAACGCTCTCAAAATTTTGAGAGCGTTTTTTTATGCTTTTCATTTCACAAATAGATAATTTATCTAGACTTTATTGAAAATTTGGCAATTTATAAATTGTTGCTCTCATCACATTTGATTATTTTTGAGTTTAAACTTTCCTTATGAATTTCAACACCGAAAATCTTGATAAAGAAACACTACTCCACCTTTACAAAGCAATGGTTTTACCTAGAACCATAGAGGAAAAAATGCTCATTGCTTTACGCCAAGGTAAAATTTCGAAATGGTTTTCTAGTTGGGGACAAGAAGCCACTTCTGTAGGTTCTGCTCTTGCGATGAACAAAGAAGAATACATCTTAACCATGCACAGAAATTTAGGCGTTTTTACTTCTAGGGAAATTCCATTGGTTAGACTTTTTTCTCAGTTTCAAGGAAAAATAAATGGTTTCACCAAAGGAAGAGACAGAAGTTTTCATTTTGGAACTCAGGAATTCAAAATTGTGGGAATGATTTCTCATTTGGGTTCGCAAATGGGAGTTGCAGACGGAATTGCACTTTCTCATTTATTGAATCAGGAAGAAAAATGCACATTAGTATACACTGGTGATGGTGGTGCTTCTGAAGGTGATTTCCACGAAGCTGTAAATACCGCTGCTGTTTGGAATTTACCTGTAATTATTGTTGTAGAAAATAATCAGTGGGGACTTTCTACTCCTTCTCGTGAACAATTTAGATGCAAATCATTCGCAGATAAAGGAATTGGCTACGGAATAGAAGCCCATTCTATTAATGGAAATAACATTCTGGAAGTTTATCAGACTTTCAAAAATTTAGCAGAAAGCATCAGAAAAAATCCTAGGCCTATTTTGGTAGAATGCAATACTTTCAGACTCAGAGGTCACGAAGAAGCTTCAGGAACAGCTTATTATCCGGAAGGAATGATTGAAGAATGGACAAAACAAGACCCAATTGCTAACTATGAACAATTCTTGCTTTCTGAGGGAATTTTAAATCAAAATTTGATTGAAGAAATTAAAGAATCTTATAAAAAACAAGTTGATGATGCACTAGACCAAACCATCGCAGAACCAGAAATCATTCCGAATAAAAAGACAGAATTAGAGGATGTTTACGCGCCTTTTAATAATCACGAAATCTTACCTGAAAAATTAAAAAATAGAGAAATAAGGTTTATCGATGCGATTTCTGAAGCCATAGAAATTTCCATGAAAAACCATCCAAATTTGGTTTTAATGGGACAAGATATTGCAGAATATGGCGGCGCTTTTAAAATTACAGAAGGTTTTGTTGAAAAATTCGGAAAAAAAAGAGTGAGAAATACGCCATTGTGCGAAGCTGCGATTGTAGGTTCTGGTTTAGGACTCAGCATTAATGGCTACAAATCTATGGTAGAAATGCAGTTTGCAGATTTTGTAACGGAAGGCTTCAATCAAATCATCAATAATTTGGCAAAAACCCATTACAGATGGAACCAAAACGCAGATGTAGTGGTAAGAATGCCAACTGGAGCCGGAACTGGAGCGGGACCTTTTCACTCTCAAAGCAATGAAGCTTGGTTTACCAAAACTCCAGGTCTTAAAATTGTATATCCTGCTTTTCCTGATGATGCAAAAGGTTTATTGATTCAAAGTTTTGAAGATCCAAATCCAGTATTGTTTTTTGAACATAAAAAATTATACAGAAGTCTGAAAGGAAACGTTCCTGAAGGCTTCTACACCACTCCATTCGGGAAAGCCAGAAAAGTAAAAGAAGGCAATGAACTTACCATTATTACTTACGGTTTAGGAGTTCATATTGCTCTAGAATTTGCAGAAAAAAATCCTGAAATTTCTTTAGAAATTGTGGATTTAAGAACGTTGATTCCACTCGATACAGAAACCATTTACGAATCGGTGAAAAAATGCAATAAAGTGATAATTCTGCACGAAGACACTTTAACTTGTGGATTCGGAGCGGAACTTTCTGCATTAATATCTGAGCATTGTTTTGAGGATTTGGACGCACCAATTATTAGAGTGGCTTCCATGGACACACCAATTCCGTTCAATAAAAAGCTAGAAGACCAATTTATGCCCAATGAAGAATTGGCAGAAGCTGTAGAGAAAATTTTGAAATATTGAGAAGCTAGAAGTTGGATGTTAGATGTTAGATGTTAGATGATGGATGTCGGATGTCGAAACTCGGAATTGTTTTGCGTGAGCGATTGCAGCGGAAATCCCGCAGTGAAAATGGCGCGAGCGAAGCGAGCGTTAGTTTTCACGAGGAATTGCAGCGAAAAGCGCGGTATTTTTTGGCATGGAAAAAGCAAGGGAAAAATACACGCCCAAAAAATTGTAACTTTGGCTTGATATTTGAAAACTTCTCTTAAAAAGATTATTATGAAAAAATATATTTTAGCAGCAGGATTAGCATTAGGTTCGGTGGGAATTATTGCCACTACCACGCAATCTTGTATGACGATTGCCACTACAGTAGGACTTTCGGTTCTTAAAAAGATTTTAATTGGTGGCGTTTCTAAAGGTTTAGGAATTTTTAAAGATAAAAATAGTTTCTTGGGCAATGAATTGATTAATGCTGCACTTCCACAACAGCTAAAAGACATTAATTCTACCCTAGAAAAATTAGGATTAAGCAATTTGGTTCAGAAGGAAAAAGGCTACATTGCAGATGCTGCAGCATTTGTTGCTCCGATTGCAGAACCTATTTTAATCAATGCGATTAATGATATGACTTCGGCAGAAGCTCAACAAATTGCACAAGGTGGAAGTGGTGCTGCTACAGCTTATCTTAAACAAAAAACCAGTGCACAACTCATGGCAGCGATTGCACCAAAAGTAGATGCGAAACTCAATGAATACGGAATTGTAAGAAGTGTAAATCTCGCTTTACAAGGAAATAATTTGCTTGGCGGTTTATTAGGAAATCAAAATTCTAGTTCTTCGGCAAGTTTAAGTTTGAGCAATTTAGCGGCTGAACAAATGGTGAATGGACTGTTCAACATTGTAGAAAATTACGAAAAAACAAATCCAGAAAATCCTATGAATATTTTGAAATAGAGGTTTTCATCACAATAATATGTAAAATCAATTGCGAGCTATTGCAATTGATTTTTTTGTGCATTACTTTTGACAAAATTTAAAACACAATGACGGCAAAAGAGCAAGGAAAAAGGCTTCTGAAGTATATAACTAAAGAAAGAAAAGATGTTCTGAATATTTACTTTTATGCCATATTAAGTGGTCTGGTTCAGTTGAGTTTACCACTAGGAATACAAGCCATCATCAGTTTTGCGATGGGTGCAACTATGGTGACTTCTATCTATATTCTCATTGCATTTGTAGTACTAGGAACGTGGTTGGTAGGATTTTTCAGGGTGAAAGTAATGGAAATCATCGAAAAAATTCAACAAAAAATATTCGTAGAATATGCCATCTCTTTTTCGGAAACTTTACCAAAAATAAAACTCGAAAAGACCAATCAATATTACTTACCAGAACTTATCAATCGTTTTTTTGACACTCAAAATCTGCAAAAAGGAATTTCTAAAATTCTCCTCGAAATCCCTACCGCTATTATTCATATTTTATTTGGGATTATTCTCCTCTCTTTTTATCATCCATGGTTTTTAGCTTTTGGCGGAATTGTATTGGTAGGAGTCGTTTTGATTTTTAATTATACTTCAGAAAAGGGGATAGAAACAAGTTTAATCGAAAGTGATAAGAAATATTTTGTCGCATCTTGGTTAGAAGATATTGGCAGTTCGGTGAAATCTTTCAAAGCCAATAAACATACCAACCTTCACCTTAGAGAAACGGATGACAGACTTCTGGATTATCTAAGTTACAGAACGCATCATTTCAAAGTTCTATTATTTCAATATAAAACCATTATTTTCTTCAAAGTTTTGATTACACTGGTTATGTTAGTAATCGGAACCTATTTATTGGTCAACCAAAAGCTAAACATTGGCGCGTTTATCGCTGCTGAAATTGTAGTGCTTACCATTTTAACCGCCGTAGAAAAACTCATTAAAAGTTTAGAAAGTTATTATGATGTCATTACGGCGCTCAGCAAACTTTCGAAGGTTACCGATTTACCACAAGAAAATGAAACAAGCGATATTATCCATATCAAAGATGATATTCAATCTATTGAATTTAAAAATGTTTCTTTTGGTTTTGGAGATGAAGATATTCTGAAAAATTTAAATTTCAAAGTTCAACCAAGCAGCATCAATGTGATTTCGGGAGAGCTTTCTTCAGGTAAATCTTTGCTTATCAATCTGATGTCTGGTATTTACGCCCCTACTTCTGGACATATTTTATACAATAATGTTTCTTCTAAAAATTTAACTCAAGACCAAATCAGAAGAGGAATCAGTATTCACACAGATGATATAGATGTTTTCAAAGGAACAGTACTGGAAAATATTCAACTGGGAAATGAAAAAATAACCGTAGAAAAAATTAATCATATTGCTCAAAAAATAGGAATTGATGATTTCGGGACTAAGTTTACCAACGGATTTTTGACCAAAATTCAAGATGGAAACTCTCAACTTTCTTACAGCAATAAGAAAATAATCCTTCTGCTAAGAGCTCTTGCTACGGATAATAAAATCATCATTTTAGAAGATCCTTATGATGGACTTTCAAAAGAAATCAAAGAAAAAATGATAGCGTTTTTACAAGAATTAGCCAAGGAAAAAACCATTATTGTGGTTACTCAAGATGATGACTTTATCCAAAAAGCACATCAACATTTTCACATGATTAATGGCCTATTAGAAACTAAAAAATAAAACGATGCAACTCAAATCACTCGAAAATATTTATCATATCAATAAGAAATCAAATGTTGCCAAATGGTTTTTATTTACTTTTTTAGCATTTGTTTTCATTATGTTTTTGCCTTGGACTCAGAATATTAAAACTCAAGGAAATGTTAATACTTTATTTCAGGAACAAAGACCTCAAAAACTGAACTCTCCTATTCCTGGAAGAATCATCAAATGGTACGTGAAAAACGGAGATGTCGTAAAAAAAGGGGATACCATTCTTCAAATTTCTGAAATTAAAGACGATTATCTAGACCCACTTTTGGTAGAAAGAACTCAGGAACAAGTTCAAGCAAAAAAAGGAGTCAGAGAATACTATAATGCCAAAATCTCTACCACAGAAAACCAAATAGCAGCTATTACTGCCACTAAAGATTTAAAACTGAATCAAATTAAAATTAAAATTGCTCAGTTACAAAATAAATTAAAAGCAGAACAAGCCGAACTTACCGCCGTAAACAACGAATTAAAAATTGCTCAAGACCAGCTTAATCGTCAGAATAAAATGTATGAAGAAGGTTTGGTTTCTCTTACTCAGTTGCAACAACGAAATGTAAGTTATCAAAATGCTCTCGCCAAGAAAACTTCTGCGGAAAACAAATTGGCGCAAACTCAACAAGAAATCACGGCTCAAAACATAGAACAAAACGCTGTTATTCAAGAATATACAGAAAAATTGAGTAAAACTGAAGGTGATCGCTTCCAAAGTATGGGACAAGTTGCAGGAAGCACTGGTGACATTGCAAAATTAGAAAATCAAGTGGCAACCTATAAAGTGAGAAAAGGTTTGTATTACATTTTGGCAACACAAGACGGACAAATTACACAACTCACGAAAGCTGGAATTGGCGAAATTGTAAAAGACGCAGAAACCATCGGAATTATTGTTCCGAAAAAGATAGATTACATCGCAGAAATTTATGTAAAACCTGTAGACTTACCGCTGATTAGAGAAAATCAAAAGGTGATGCTCACTTTCGACGGATTTCCCGCGATTGTTTTCTCAGGTTGGCCTAATTCTAGCTACGGAACTTTTTCTGGAAAAATTATTGCCATAGAAAACTCCATCAGTGAAAACGGTTTGTTTAAAGCGATTGTTGCCGAAGATAAAACTCAAAAAAGATGGCCACCTAACATGAAAATCGGAACAGGAGCCAGTGGAATTGCCATTCTGAATGATGTGCCGATTTGGTACGAAATATGGAGAAATATCAATGGTTTTCCGCCAGATTATTATCAAGTAAACACCCAAAAGAATGAGAAAAAATAAAATTTTATTGCTTATTTTTCTTTTCACGTCTTATCATTTTTTCGCTCAAGATTCTATTGCTTTGAGTTATGCAAATTATATTTCTTGGGTTCAAAAAAATCATCCGATTATTAAAATTTCTGATTGGGAAAAAAATATTGCTCAAAATAATATTTTGAAAGCTAAAGCTTTACTTGACCCAAATATTTCAGCAAAAATTGGCGAAAAAAAAATAGACAACACGCTTTATTACAGTCAAAAAAACATAGAACTGAATCTCCCAACTTGGTACGGAATAGATTTCAACATTGGCACCAATGATTTGACTGGAAATAAACTGAATAATGAAGAAACAAAAGGCGTTCTAAATCATGTAGGAATAAGCATTCCGCTTGCAAGAGATTTGGTTTACAATAAACGAAGAACTGCTATTCAGCAATCTAAAAATTTCAGCAAAATGACTTTTTACGAGCAAGAAATGCTCAAAAATGAAATCCTTTTGGAAGCCAATTTTAGTTTTTGGGAATGGGTGAAAAATTACGAAATTTTAGAATTGAATAAAAAAGTTCTTGACCTCAACAAAAAAAGATATCAATTGGTCAAAAAATCTTTTGATTTGGGAGAAAGACCAGCCATAGATACTGTAGAAGCTTTCACGCAACTGCAAAGTTTCGAAGCCAAAACCATAGAAACTCAGAACAAGTTTAATATTTCTACCATAGAACTTTCACAATTTCTTTGGAAAGAAAACGGTGAAAATTACAATCTTCCGCTGTTTACTAAACCAAGTGAACAACTGAACACACAGTTTACCCAAGATTATTTTATCATCACCGAGAAACTTTTACAAAATATTGATGCACAATATGCGCTGAATTATTATTTTGAAAAATCAAAATCTTTGGAACTGGAAAGGAAACTAAAATGGCAAAATTTTCTTCCTAAAATCAATTTCAACTACAATTTGTACAATAAAGAGTTTAAAAATCAGGACATTCTGCCACTTTTTGACAATAATTATCAATATGGTATAAAATTGGAGTTACCCATATTCATGAGAGAAGCTCGTGCTGATTATCAAAACATTAAGTTGAAAATTCTCCAAAATAATGAGAATATAAAATTTAAAAATCAAGAATTAAAAACCAAAATACAGACTTACAATGCAGAAATGGGCAATTTGTTATCTTTAACTCAAAATAATGAATCGCTCATTGAAAATTATAAAAGGCTTTTAAAAGCCGAAGAAATTAAATTTTCTAATGGTGAAAGTTCACTTTTCTTAATTAACAGCAGAGAAAACAAACTATTAGAAACTCAAGAAAAATTTTTAGAACTGAAAGCCAAAACGATTAAAACTTATTTTAAATTGAACTGGCTTGAAAACAACACTTTAAAACAATGATAGAAGTAACAGGAAACGAACCATTTGATGAACAAGCAGAATTTTATGCTTCTTTAAAAATAAATTTAGAGAAAAATCACAATTTCCCTGAAGATTATCTTTATAAATTCATCATTGTCAATAATCAAGAAAAACTTACCGAAATTTATAAGGTTTTTGATGGCACCAAAAATACTTTTTCTACCAGAGAAAGCAGTAACGGAAAATACATCAGTATTACGATACAATGCTTCGTACTAGATGCGGAACATGTGATCAGACTTTATCAGGAAGTTGCCAAAATTGAAGGTGTAATTATGTTATAGGAAAAGGTTGATGGTTGATGAAAGACATAAATACAAAGTACACATTTCTCAAATCTCAAATCTAATGTCTCAAATCTAAATTTTATGAAAATATTAATCACAGGAGCCACTGGTTTAATCGGGAAATACTTAGTTCGAAAACTAAAAGAAAAAGGTCATGAAATTGTTATTTTGACCAGAAAAAATACGGGAAACCCTAATGAATTTCAATGGAATCCAGATCAAAATTTCATAGAAGATGCTGCTTTTGAAAACATAGAAGCCATTATTCATTTAGCAGGCGCTACTATTGCCAAAAGATGGACAAAAGAATATAAAAAAGAACTTTACAGCTCTAGAATTAATGCTGCTAATCTTCTTAAATCTTACTGCGAAAAACATCAAATCAAACTAAAAAGCTTTATCTCAGCTTCTGGAATAAATTATTACGGAACTTTTACGAGTGATGAAATTCTCACTGAAACCTCTCCCATCAAAAAACTAGATTTTTTGGCAGAACTATCAGTAGATTGGGAAAAATCTGCTTATCAATTTTCTGAAATTTCAGAACGTGTGGTTTGTCTAAGAACAGCGATGGTTTTGGCAAAAGAAGGTGGAAGTTTTGTTCCATTGAAAAAATTGACGGATTTCAACTTGGCTTCACCTGTAGGAAAAGGAAAACAATGGATGAACTGGATTCACATAGAAGATTTGGCAAATATGTATGTAGAAGCGATAGAAAACTCTCGATACAATGGAAGTTACAACGCAGTAGCAGATGAAACGGTGACCAATGAAACTTTCATGAAAAGCATGGCTCAAAAATCAAATAAATTTTTCTTGCCTATTCCTGTTCCAGCATTTATGATGAAACTGATTATGGGAGAAATGTCTTCTATTATTTTAGAAGGAAGCAGAGCGTCAAACGAGAAAATAAAATCAACAGGATTTACTTTTAAATATCCAGATTTAAATGCTGCTTTGGAAGATTTAATCAACAAATAAAAAAATTTAGATAAAAAAAGCGAACTCTTTCGAGTTCGCTTTTCATTTATTTTATAGAAATTTTTCTAATTTTTCTATTTCTCTTGCGATGATGGCTTTATTATCTTTTATCACAATTGGTCTTTGCAAAAGTTTAGGATAATTTGCCAAAATCGAAACTAAACCACTATCAGAATACGTTGTTTCTGAGAAATTTTCTTTCCACAAATCTTCATTTTTTCTGATAATGTTATGTATTGAAGTATCTAGTTTAGATAATAAATCTTCTATTTCTACTTCAGACAATGGGTTCTCTAAGTAATTTCTTACTTCAAATGCCACACCTTTAGATTCTAAATACTGTAAGGCAGTTCTAGATTTTCCGCAGCGATTATTATGTAAGATGGTAATCATAAATTTTGAATTATAGAGGTTAAAGAAAAATATTATTTAATAATCAATGTTCTCTAATTCTCAATCATTCTACAACGCTACTGCTTAAAAAAGTCCGTGCAATTCTGCTTCTATTTTCTCTAAAATATACCCGAAATCTTCTGGTCTTTCTACAAAATCTAAATCATCTACTTCTATAATGAGTAGTTTTCCTTCTTTGTAGTTAGAAATCCATTTTTCGTATTTTTCGTTTAGTTTAGATAAATATTCTATGCTAATGCTGGCTTCATAATCTCTTCCTCTTTTGTAGATTTTCTTTACTAAATTAGGAACATCTGACTTTAAATAAATAAGCAAATCTGGTGCCGAAACAAAGGATTTCATCAGATGAAACACCGAAGAATAATTGTTAAAATCTCTTTCGGTAAGCAAGCCCATATCATTTAAGTTTTCCGCAAAAATATACGCATCTTCGTAGATGGTTCTGTCTTGAACTATATTTTTACCACTTTCTCTAATTTCTTTTACTTGGCGAAATCTGCTTCCTAAGAAATAGATTTGGAGCGCAAAACTCCATTTGCTCATGTCTTCGTAAAAGTCTTCTAAATATGGATTATGATCTACATCTTCAAATTGCGCATCCCAACCATAATGTTTTGACAACATGGTAGTTAGAGTAGTTTTTCCCGCGCCTATATTTCCAGTAACAGCAATATGCATCGATTCTATTTTTCTATTCCGTAAAGATAAAGTTTGTCTTCTATCAAAGCCAAAAAATGATTGCTGTTTTTTTCCACAATGATAAAATTTTCTTTAGAAAATACAGGATAGAATAATTGAGCTGGTGTGTAGAGTGAAATGGTATTTTTTTCAATCACGTAAATTTTATCATTTACGCGTCTTAATCTTTTACCATTATCTATGTCGATAGAATATTTCTGAGCACCTTTGAATTCATAAACGCTGAAACATTTTTCTCTGAGTAAATATAAATGATTTTGATACACGATAAAATCTACCACAGTACTCAAATCCATGTTAAAAGGAAAGATATTGATAATTTTATCCTCTCGGTAATTATACTGTATCAATTGCTTTCGAGCAGAATCTAACACCCAAATAAACTGTAAATCTTGCGAATAAACTGCTTTTACATGACCGAATTTTTGGTATAAATTAAGGTACTGAATTTCATTAAGATTCTGATCTAGAATTTTAATTTCCTGTCCGTTTTCTGAGAACAGAAAAATATTCAGAGGATTTTCAACCGATTGTATTTTAAACGGTTGCGGAAACATGACTTGTGCTTTTTTATGACCAAGAGAATCATATTTCAGAATACTCAAATCGCTATTGCGATACACATAAATGTTCTCATAATCATCTATAAGAACATCTCTAATACTATCTTTTATGATAATAGGAAATTCTTTTTGTGCAAAAAGTGCAGCACAAATAAATGTAAAAATAAGTGATAATCGTTTCATGGCATTTGTGTTTGTAAAATGTATTGTCAAGAAAAAACCAGAAACTTTCAGTATAAAATTTACTTAATTTTTACTTCATAAATTTTGTCCCAATTTTTTCCTGTAACGAGCATATTTTGCCCTTTGAAGGCAATTCCGTTAAGAACATCATCTGTTCCTGTGTTGTGTTTTTTCACAATTTCTGAGAAATCTATTTTTGCCAAAACTTCTCCTGATTTTGGATTAATTTTTAGAATATACGGTTTTTGCCAAACATTAGCGTAAATAGAATTGTCGTGATATTCTAATTCATTAATACTGTCATACACTTCAGTATTTCCAGCTACAGAGATGTATTTTACCATTTTAGAAGGGTCATTTACATCTAAGAAATATAGATTTTTAGTTCCGTCTGAAGCGATAAGATTTTTACCATCATACGTTAAACCCCAACCTTCTCCCATTACATTAGGATAAGGAAATTCTGATAGAAGTTTAAGCGATGATTTATCATAAATAAAACCTTTTTTATTTTGCCAAGTCAGTTGATACACTTTATTTCCTACAATCGTGCTTCCTTCAGAGAAAACATCTGCTGGTTGCGCGGTAAAAGTTGTAACATTGGTTTCACCTAGGGTATATTTTAAAATTTTAGATTGTCCGTTTTGTCCATCACTTTCATAAATGGTGTTTCCTTCTAACTGAAATCCTTGTACAAAATTAGCCTTATCATGAGGATATTCAGCTACGATTTCATATGTCAGTTGCGCTTCTGGATTTTTAGCAAAAACGTTTATGGTAGCATCTTGACTTAATACTTTTCCATCTCTGGTAATATTGATGGTTACCGCATTATCTCCTAAAGTAAAAAATGCTGGATCTACTACTAAATCGCTTGTTTCTTTGTCTCCAAAGCTGATGCTGATGCTTTCTGCGTTTTCGGTAACTTCTTTGGGTAGGTTTATTTT
>DITA01000017.1:0-45198 GCA_002422665.1 Flavobacteriales bacterium UBA6196 | reverse complement strand
CCCTGTGCTTTTCTTTCTTCGATTTCCTGGATGTAATCCTGATAAATATTCATAATTTTTGAAGTCTTTTTAAACTTAATAATTAGATGATTTACTGTTCTTTAGTAGTTAAAATTTTTATAATCATCAATCTTTTTATAATGATGCTCAAAAGTAAGAAAATTTAATTTGCAGAGGATATCTTTTTTTAAAATTTTATAGATGAAGCATATTATTTAAATCAATCTTGTAAAATATAAAGTTTAGAATTACATTTGTTTTATGTACAAGGGTGAGAAAAAATGGATTTTTGTAGTTATAATACTGGTTATAACAGGTTATTATTTTTTTCTAAATCCTTATGAACAAGAGTATTTTTTTATTTCTTGTCCTTTTTATAAGATTACGGGTTTCCAGTGTTCAGGTTGCGGATCACAAAGAGCATTTCACGAAATTTTACATCTGAACTTCAAAGAAGCATTTCACCAAAATGCACTTGTACTAATCGCAATTCCTTATTTTTCATTGATTTTCTTTACCAGTTTTTTTCAAGAAAAATTTGCTAAGCTAAGACAGTTTCTCATCGGTAAGAAAACAATAATCATTTTGTTCATCATTGTAATTCTTTTTGGAGTTTTTAGAAATTTATAAAAATTTTATACATTTGCACTCAAGAAAAAGGGGTGCTGTAAAAAGCTGAGATTATACCCAAAGAACATAGAACAGGTAATGCTGTTTATGGAAACGTCTTTGATGTATTTTTCACACGTGGCATCCTTTTATTCGATTTGTTTAATTTTTTACAACATCAGAATGAAAGGATTTATTATTTTAGGGCTAGGAATGAGCTCTGTTCTCTCTGCGCAAATAGATACGGCGCAAGTAAAAGAAATTCAAGAGGTTAGCTTTACAAAAAGGCTACCGGTTTCCAAAGAAATTATTAACGTACAAAAAGATTTAGGAGCTAAAAATCTAGGTCAAGATTTGCCTATTTTGCTCAAAAATCAAATGTCTGTAGTCGCGACTTCCGATGCTGGAAACGGAGTGGGTTACACTGGTTTTAGGATTAGAGGAAGCGCTGGAACAAGTATTAATGTAATGCTGAATGGTGTTCCGTACAATGATTCAGAAAATCAGGGAACTTTTTTTGTGAATATTCCAGACATGGCAAGTTCTGCATCGCAGATTGTCATCCAAAGAGGAGTAGGAACTTCTAGCAATGGAACAGCAAGTTTCGGAGCAAGTGTGAATATTTTGACCAAAAATCCAGAGGAGAAACCTTATTTTTTGACCAATCAAAGCGCAGGAAGTTTTAATACCTTTAAACATTCCTTTGAAGCAGGAACAGGAAAATTTTTGAACAATTTACTGTCGGTTTCGGCAAGATATTCTATCATTAATTCAGATGGTTACATTGATAGAGCTTTTTCTAAACTCAATTCTTACAATATCAATGCGCTCTTCGAAAAAGGCAATACGAAACTGAGATTTTTAACTTTCGGAGGAAAAGAAAAAACGTATCAAGCTTGGAATGGAATTGATAAATCTACCTATGAATCTAACCCGAAATTCAATTATTCTGGAGCGATTTATGATGCTAATTGGGAAAATATTATTGGGTTTTATGATAATGAAACCGATAATTACAGACAAAACCATTATCATTTACTTTGGGAACAAAAACTCGGTAAAATTTGGAATTTAGAAACCACTTTTCATCTTACTCACGGAGAAGGTTATTATGAAAATTATAAGCAAGATGCTAAATTTTCTAAATATGATTTGCCCAATATCGTAGAAAACGGAAATACCATTACTAAAACAGATTTTATTAGAAAAAAATGGCTAGATAATGATTTTTATGGCGTAGTTTCTAGTCTTTATGGGGATTTTGAAAATCTTAATTTGAATTTCGGAGTGGCTGCAAATCAATATTTTGGGAGGCATTTTGGGAATGTATCGGGAGTGAAGTATACTAATATATTTGAGCATGAATACTACAGAAATAATGCTCTGAAAAATGAAGTTTCAGGTTTTGCGAAAGCCATTTATAAAATTGAAAAACTAGAATTTTTTGGAGACTTACAGCTGAGAAATATTGACTATAAAACATATATTTTAGATGAAAATGCAGAAGAAGGAGCAGATTTAAGTCAAAAATGGACGTTTTTTAATCCAAAATTCGGGGTGAATTATCAGATAGAAAACGGGAAATTATTTTTCTCTTATGCTCATGCTCACAGAGAGCCCAACCGTGATGATTTATTTGCCAATCCTAATACAAAGCCAGAGAAATTACATGATTTTGAGCTCGGTTTAGAAAAAACGTTTGGTAATGTTTCTTTTACGGCAAACGCTTATTACATGAATTATGTGAATCAATTGGTTCTAAGTGGAGAAATCAACATGGTAGGAGAATTCATTAAAATTAATTCTGGAAAATCTTATAGATTAGGTTTAGAATTGGGAACTTTGGCTAAAGTTTCAGAAAAACTGAATGTATTAGGAAATATTACTTTGAGTCAGAATAAAAATGTAGATTTCAAAATTGAAGAAAATTCTACAGTAATCAATTTGGGCAATACCGACATTTCATTCTCTCCTAATATTATTGCCAATGCAGTAATTCAGTATAAGCCTATTAAAAATTTACAGTTAAATCTTAATAATCAATATATTGGAAAGCAATATTTGGACAACACAGAAACCCAATCACTACAACTGAATGATTATTTCTTGACTGATTTTAATGCACAATATGAGTTTAAAATTGCAAAACAAGACCTGAGTTTACAATTTTTACTGAATAATATTTTTGACAAAAAGTATGTAAATAATGGGTTTGTGTATGGTGGACCTTACTATTATGCACAAGCTGGCAGAAATTTTATGCTGGGACTTAAAATATTCATTAAATAAAATTAGAATTTTTTTCATTGTTGGTTATAATATATTTTGTAATTTTAAATCTGTAAATATTTAAAACTAAACACTATGAGAAAAATCTATTCTTTATTTTTCATTCTTTTCGCTTTTGTGAGTTATAGTGCGCAAGCGACAGGTATTTTTGAATCTTATGCTGTTTTAAACATTAACGGAGGAGGTAATACATATTATGATTTGCAAGCAAGTACAACTAATCCAGATTTTAATGGACTGGATTTGGGAACTTTTACCAATGGACAAACCCTAGTTTTTGTAGGAGGAGAAAACAAAACTTGGAAAAATGGTGGTGGAGATGTAACTGGTGGTAGAATTCACTACAGAGTTTACACCGGAACTCCTTCTGGAAGTTTCTCCAATGTAAGTTTTAATTGGATTCAAGATTTAGGAAACGGTGACCAAAAGTGGGGAGCAACCACTGGAACTACTGATGTTTTAGCAGGTTTGCCAAATGGTGTTTACACTTTAGAAGTTTACACTGAAGCAGACACTAACCTTGGTGCTAGATATTCTAACAATGGTGGCGCAAACTACAAAGCAACTTTCACAGTGAGCAATACATTAGCAACTGGCGAAAATGCTAAGAAAGCAAAATCATTCGTTTCTGAAGGGAAATTGTATACCAATAAACAAGGAAACCTAAGTGTACAAGTAGTAGATTTCTCTGGAAGAATCATTAAAACTATTACTACAAAAGCTTCTAGCAATGGTATAGAACTAAATCTTCCAAAAAAAGGAAATTATATTCTTAAACTTAATGATGAGGTAATTAAATTCGCCTATTAATCAAAAGAAAAAATGTTTTTATACAAGGTTGCTTTTTAGCAACCTTTTTTTGTAACTCAACTCAACAAAAAATATTAAATTTGTGCCAAATGAATTTAGGATTACATCTATACAATTATTTGCAAGAAAAAGGAAGTGCAGAACTTCCTGGTTTTGGCGTTTTTACCCTCAAGAAAAAATCGGCTACTTTAGATGAGCAATCCTCTAAAATCTTGCCACCCACTTATGAAATTTCTTTCGTAGAAAATAAAAATGTTTTCAATGCAGATTTTTCTAAATATATTGTTGAGAAAACGGGCGAAAATTTATTTGTAGTGCAGTCTCTAATCAAAGAAGAAGTAATTTCTTGGGTAGAAGCATTACAAGCCGAACAAAAAATTACGATAGACGAAATAGGTGAATTTTCACTAGAGGAAAATGTTATAAAACTTTTAGACCAACAAAAATACACCAATACACCTAAATTTTTTGGACTAGAAGAAATCAGTTTAGAGCAAATTCAAAACAGTGAAAACTCTGAAAACTCTGAAAACTTACCAGAATCAGACAATCAATACGTTTTTAATAACTCTATTCTTTGGATTTTCCTATTCATTTTACCAGTAGGAGCCATCATTTATTTGGCGATTAATTATCAAGACCAAATTTTTGGGAAAAAATCTTTTGATGAAGTTACTGTGAAAACTTCTACCCATAGAATTCCCGAAAAGCCAAAGGTAAATCCTATTGTACCAAAAGATTCATTACAAACTTCAAAAACAGATTCATCAAGAATTTCTAAATAATTTCTATGGAAAAAAATGCGAAAACTCCTGCAGAAACCAGGACTATTATGACCAATATTGTGCTTCCCAATGAAACCAATGCATTAGGAAATATGTTTGGTGGTGAGCTTCTTTCTAGAATGGATAGAGCGGCTGCTATTGCTGCGCAAAGACATAGTGAATCTACCGTTGTTACTGCTTCTGTAAACCATGTTTCGTTTAAATATCCTATTCCAGAAGGTGGAGTGGTAGTGGTAGAAGCCAAAGTTTCTAGAGCGTTTTCTACGTCTATGGAAATTTATTGCGATGTGTGGTTAGATAACCCCATCACCAAAGAAAAAATTCATACCAACGAAGGAATTTATACTTTCGTAGCGGTAGATAAAAATAACCATCCAGTTGCTATTCCTGAGCTTATTCCGCAATCTGATGTTGAAAAAGCAAGATTTGATGCAGCGCTTCGTAGAAAAGAACTTTCTCTAATTCTTTCGGGAAAAATGAAAGCTCAAGATTCTATAGAACTTAAAAAGTTATTTGGTTAGACTATTTATTGTAAAGTCGCAGAGTCGTTAAGTTGTAAAACTGAAGTTTTAAATATTTTAAGAATTTGGCATTAAGCGATTTTACGGTTTACAAATCAACAATTTTACCATTTCAAAAAAATGAAAATTCTCCTTCTTGATAGCAATCATCCATTAATTACAGAACAACTTCTAGCAAAAGGTTTTATTTTGGAAGAAGATTTTACTTCGTCTTATGATGAGGTTTTGCAGAAAATCAATCAATATGATGGAATTATCATCAGGAGCAGAATTCCTCTCGACAAAAATTTTCTAGAAAATGCCCAAAATCTCAAATTCATTGCGAGAGTAGGAGCAGGAATGGAAAACATAGACCTAGAAGCCGCCAAAAATCTTGGAATTTCTTTGATTAATTCTCCAGAAGGAAACAGAGATTCAGTTGCGGAACATGTTGTTGGGATGTTGCTTATTCTGATGAATAGACTTTTTATCGCTTCAGAAGAGGTGAAAAACGGAATCTGGAAGCGTGAGGAAAACAGAGGTGATGAATTGTTAGGAAAAACCTTTGGAATTATTGGCTACGGAAACATGGGAAAAGCTACTGCAAAAAGACTATCTGGTTTTGGTGTGGAAGTTATTTTCTATGATATTTTACCGAATTTAGAAGATGAATTTGCCAAGCAAGTTTCTTTAGAAGAATTACAGGAACGCGCAGATATTCTTAGTTTGCATATTCCTCTAGATGCTTCAACGGAATTTTTAGTTGATGAAAATTTCATCTCGAAGATGAAGAAAAATTTCTATTTGGTCAATACAGCAAGAGGAAAAAATGTGAAAACTTCTGCATTGGTAGATGCGCTGAAATCCGGCAAAGTAAAAGCTGCAGCATTAGACGTTTTAGAATACGAAAAATCTTCCTTCGAAAACCTAGATACTTCGACTTCGCTCAGCGCAAGAAACAAAGAAGATTTGCAATTTCTTTTGGAATCAAATCAAGTTATTGTTACACCGCACATTGCAGGTTGGACGCATCAAAGCAAGGAAAAACTGGCGCAATTTATCGTAGATAAAATCGTACAGCAATTCTGTTAAAAAAATCTTAATATTACCGCAATCATAAAACACTGCTTCAAAAAAATGTTAAATTGCCCCGCCTAAATAATTAATCAGAAGATGAAGCAGAAAATTGTAGTAATTCTTATCCTTTTATTGACTTTGGTTTCTTGTAAAAAAGAATTTAATTTTTTTCAGCAAGAGAATGAAAATGGTTTGCCTAATTACGGAAACGTAGATGTAGAAAATGTCTTTACTGCAGAAGATTCTCAACTTCAAGATAAACAAAATGTGGTTAATGCCATTCAGCAATACTATGATAAAGTTTGGGAAAAAGGGGATTTGAGCGGAGGTTTTCTCGTGGCAAAAGGTGATAAAATTCTCTTCGAAAGCTATAGAGGTTTTGCCAAAGAAAATAATCAAGTTCCCATCAATAAAGATGTTCCGCTTCATATCGCTTCTATTTCTAAATCGCTTACCGCGATGGCTGTTCTTAAATTGGTAGAAGCCAGAAAAATAAATCTTCACGATAAAGTCACCCATTATTTTCCGAAATTCCCTTACAAAGAAGTAGAAGTGATTCACTTGCTCAATCATAGAAGTGGATTACCGAAATACGAATATTTCATAGAGAAATTAGGACTTAAACCCAAAAATAAATATTTCACCAACCAAGAAGTTCTCGATTTACTCATTCAGCACAAACCAGATTTGGCAAGAAATACCAACACTGGCTTTATGTATTGTAATACCAATTATGCGCTTCTTGCACTGATTGTAGAAAAAGTTACCGCACATCCTTTTCCTTTGGCGATGCAGAAAATCGTTTTCAAACCATTAGGAATGGAACATACCTATATTTTTCAGCAAAAAGATTCTCTCAGAGCTGCTCAATCTTTTTACTATCAAGGAAGCAGATTGTATCCTACAGATAAATTAGATGGGATTTATGGGGACAAAAACTGCTACACTACGCCAAGAGATTTATTTAAGTTTTCAAAAGCGATGTACGCCGAAAATTTCTTAAGAAAAAGCCTTAAAGATTCTATTTTTACACCTTACAGTAATGAAAGAAGAGGCGTAAACAATTATGGAATCGGTTTTAGAATGAAAGTTTTTGACAATGGAGAAAAACTTACGTTTCATAATGGCTGGTGGCATGGAAGCAATACCGCTTTTGTTCATTTACAAAAATCAAAAGTCACGATTATTGCTCTTGGAAACAAGTTTTCTAGAAGAGTGTATTCTGCGCTCACGCTTTCTTCATTGTTTGAAGATTTTCCTTTAGAAAGAGAAAAATTGAATAAACTCATGAACAAGGAAATAGACACTACAAAAGAGAATCACGATGCTGCGGCAGAATCTACCGAATAATTAACGCATATTTCTTAATTTTGCTCAAATTTCATCAATGAAAAAAATAATTTTTCTCCTTTTGCTTAACCTTTTGCTTTTTTCGTGTGCTAGAGTTGGCGCACCAAATGGCGGTACTAGAGATTCTCTGGCTCCCAAATTTTTAGGCTCTAATATAGATACTACTCGACTAAATGTTTCTAGAACGGTAAAAGAATTGAGACTGGATTTTGATGAATATGTGATGCTGAAAGATTTTAATAAAAATTTTAATGTATCGCCACCGATTAAGAAAATTAAAAAAGTCATTCCTTCTAATCTGGCTAATAAATATGTTTTGATACAGTGGGAAGATACGCTTCAAGCGAATACTACCTATAATTTTAATTTTGGAAATGCCATTGTAGACAATAATGAGTCTAATCCTTTGCCTTACTTTAATTTTGCGTTTTCTACAGGAGATAAAATTGATGACCTTTTCGTGAGTGGAACCGTGAAAGATGCCATGACGCTCATCAAAGAAAATCAAACGGCAAAAGACAATAAAATGGTATTGGGACTCTATAAAGCAGGCGAAAATCTAGACTATAAACAGAAACCCGATTATATTACCAAAGTAGACGAAGAAAATTATTTTGAACTCAATTTTTTACCAAAAGGGGAATTTGTAATTATAGCTTTTGATGACGAAAATCAAAATTCTGTTTACGATGCAGGAAAAGAAAAAGTTTCTTTTTTGAAAGAAAAAATTACCTTAGACAGCACAAGTGTAAGAGGTCTAAAATTGAAACTTTACCCTTCTAAAAAAGTGGTAAAATATAAAGAAAGTAAAGCTATCAATGGAGGTTTGTTGATGACTTTTGAAGGGAATCCAGAAACGGTAGACGTAAAATCCCTTTCAGAAGAACTGAAAGATTTCAAAGTGACACATGCAAAACGTTCGGATTCTGTGAATATTTGGTTTGATGCAGAGAAGAGTAATTTGGATGGAACTGTTTCTAAACAATTGAAATTAAGTTATTTCACGCCTACGATTAGCGATACCATTTCCGTGAGTTATAAAGCAGTGAAAGATGAGTTTAAACTCTCTAATGAAGCAGGGAATTTAATCGCGCCAGAAAATAATTTTGTGATTAATACATCGTTGCCCATAGAAAATCTCAACACTTCTTCTTGGAAATTGGAAAGCGATAGCATTGCACAAGATTTCACTGCGAAAATTTCAGATAAAAATCCTTTTAAAATTCTCGTGAACTCTAGTTTTAAACCGACGAAAAAATATGTTTTAACGATTCCAAAAGAAACCGTTTCTTCTTATTACAGCAGTAATGATAAGTCGTTCCAATTTCAATTTGAGATTGATAAACCAGAAAATTATGGTTCTTTCACCGCTGTGATTAAAAATAAACCTACGGCTAAATTTTGGGTAGAATTGACCAATGAAAAAGGCGAAATCTTATATTCTCAGTTCACCAATGCCTCAGAAGTTTCCTTCAAAAATTTGAAACCAGCGACTTATATTGCCAGAATTAGAGTAGACAATAATGGAAATGGATTCTGGGACGAAGCAGATTTTGCGCAAAATATCGCTGCTGAAGACGTCTACATTTTTGAAAAAGAAATTAATGTAAGACCACTCTGGGAAATCAAAGAAGATTGGGAACTTACCAATCGTTAAAAAGTAAAATTTTAGAATATTTTGAACTCATAAATATATTCAAATGAAAAAAGTACTCATCGGGATTGTTGTTTTTTTAATTTTGATACAACTTATTCCTATCGACAGAACCAATAAACCTGTAGACCCGAAACAGAATTTTGTAGAGGTGCTCAAAACTCCGAAAGATGTTACCGAAATGCTGAAAAATGCTTGTTACGATTGTCATAGCAACGAGGTGAAATATCCTAGTTACGCTTACATTGCTCCTATTTCTTGGTCGATTAAGCATCACGTAAATGAAGGCAAGGAAAATGTGAATTTCTCTGAATGGATGACGTATAACAAAGATCAAAAAGACCACATTTTAGATGAAATCATCGAAACGATAGAGAATAAAGAAATGCCATTTAAAGGTTATATTCCGATGCATCCAGAAGCAGACCTTACTGATGCTCAAAGAAAAATATTGATTGATTATTTTAAAGAATTACAAAAATCTGGTCAATACTAAAAACTAAAAAAGCTCCAAAAAGGAGCTTTTTTTATTGATATTTTTCTAGAAATTTTCTTTGCGAATCGAAAGCGATTTTCTCAAGATTGAGTTCAGAAATTTTCACCCAAATGGTTTCTGAAATTTCGTGAGCTTCTAGTTTTTTGACTTCTAATTTTTCTTCTACTTTATATTCAAAAAATAAATCTAAAGTATTATAGTCTACTTCTTTGTAATGATAAACATTGGGTAGACTTCCCACGAATTTTAAATTGTTGAGGTCTATTTCTATCCCCAATTCTTCCTTCAATTCTCTGGCACAAGTTTCTTCGGCGCTTTCTTTTGGGTCTGTAAAACCGCCCGCTAAATCTAGTTTCCCGATTTTAGGATTTTGATTTCTCTTGGTCAGTAATAATTCATCATCGCATCTTATTAATACTGCAACTGCGGCGGCGCAATTATGATACATCACAAAATCACATTGTGAACAAGAAAATTTTTTTTCTCCATCAAAAATCAATGTTTCTTGACCGCATTTTGGGCAATATTTTAAATGTTTCATTTGTTTCTTGGGTGGTATTTCAGAATTACATCATGCAATTCTTCGGTTTTTAAATGGGTGTAAATTTCTGTGGTGGTAATGCTAGAATGTCCCAGCATTTCTTGGATAAATCTTAAATCTACACCGTTTTGCAAAAGATGCGTAGCAAAAGAATGACGGAAAGTATGTGGAGAAATACTTTTTCTGATTCCCGCTTTTTCTACCAATTCTTTGATGATGATGAATACAATCACTCTAGACATAGAAGAACCTCTGCTGTTAAGGAAAATGTGGTCTTCATATTTTTTGCCTATTTTATTATTGGCTCTTACGTTATTAATGTAGTTCAAAATAAGATTTGCCGTGTAGTTAGCAAGCGGAACGTATCTCACTTTTTTGCCTTTTCCCTCTACTTTTATGAAGTTTTCTTTGAAATTAACATCAGAAATTTTAAGTTCTATTAATTCAGAAACTCTAAGGCCACAACCATACAATACTTCTATGATACAGTGATTTCTCACGCCTAAATCTGTGCTTAAATCGATTGATTTAATAATTTTTTCCACATCTTCGAAACTTAGCGTGTCAGGTAAATATAATCCTAATTTGGGGCCTTCAAGAAGTGTGGAAGGATTGTCTTCTCTAATTTCTTCTTCGATAAGATATTTAAAAAAAGATTTAATAGAAGATATTCCTCTTGCTTGAGTTCTTTCGCTTATTTTTTCTTTGGTAAGATAAAAGAGAAATTCTTGTAAGTTTTCAAAAGTTATTTTGTCGGGAGTAGTGTTATCTAGTTTTTCCTCTGAGAAAGCTTTTAGTTTCTTCACATCTCGTATGTATGCATCTAAAGTATTGTCAGAGAAATTCCTTTCGAATTTGAGAAAATGTGAAAAATTCTCAATCGTTTCATTCCAGGTCATTTGTGTTTTTTGTTTTTATTGTGTTTTTAAGTGTGTTTTTGAGGTGCAAATATCATGCTAGTTTTTTATTTTAAGTTTTCTTCGTTAATTTGAAGAACCTCCACTTGAGCATTTTCTAAAAATTCTAATCCTTCTGTATCTGAGTATTGGTCTATATAAACGAGCCTTTTGATGCCAGATTGTAATATAAGTTTGCTGCATTCTTTACACGGCGAAAGCGTAAGGTAAAGAGTAGCGCCTTTTGCAGACTGAGTACTAGAAGCTAATTTTAAAATGGCATTTGCTTCTGCATGAAGCACATACCAATGCGTTTTTCCGCTTTCGTCTTCACAACAATTTTCTGCACCAGAAGGAGTTCCGTTATATCCGTCAGAAATAATCATTCTGTCTTTTACAATGAGTGCTCCTACTTTTTTCCTTTCGCAGTAAGAAAGTTTTGCCCATTCTTTAGCCATTTTAAGATAGGCCAAGTCAAATTTATTGTGATTCATTTTAAAATTTTAAAATTAGCTACTTACTCTTTCTAAGCTTTTAGAAATTAGGCTTTCTTTTTTCTAAAAATGCAGAAACGCCTTCTTTTTTATCTTCCATTTCGAATAATTCTCCGAAAGATTTAATTTCTAATTCATAACCTTCAGCAGAATCTGATGCATTCACCGCAGCAATGGCTTTAGAAATTCCTTGTGGTGAATTCTTAGAAATAAGGGTTGCTAATTCTTTCGTCTTTGGTAATAATTCTTCTAAACTAAAAACTTCGTTTACCAAACCAATTTCTTTTGCTCTACTCGCCGAAATCATTTTAGCAGAGAAAATCATTTCATTCGCAAGTCCTTTTCCTACTAATTTTGGTAATCTTTGGGTTCCTCCATAACCAGGAATAAGACCTATAGTAACTTCTGGCAAACCTAATTTTGCATTTTCTGAAGCATATCTTATGTGACAAGCCATCGCAAGTTCTAAACCACCACCCAATGCAAATCCATTTACAGCGGCAATAACGGGTTTTCCTAGATTTTCTATTTTATTGAATAGCGAATTTTGTCCGTTTCTGGCTAATTCCTCTGCTTTGTCTTGACCGAAATCAGAAAATTCTTTAATGTCTGCTCCTGCTACAAAAGATTTTTCGCCACTTCCTGTGATGATGATGACTCTGCAATTAGAATCTTGTTCTAGGTGAGATAAAGCTTCGCTCAATTCACTGATAGTAGATCCGTTTAAAGCGTTTAAACTCTGTGGTCTATTAATGGTAATGGTAGAAATTTGACCTTCGTTTTCTAGGAGAATATTTTGGAAATTCATGGTAGAGTAGTATTAAATTTACGATTTTTAGGATAAGTGCAAAATAACTAATTTTTGACCTAAAATACAAAAAAGCCAAGCACTTATATACTTGACTCTTTTAAGTTTGGTATAAGTTTGTTCTTATTTGGCGTGGTTCATAATTCCATCGTCTAGTTTTACTTGAAGTCCCGCCGCAATTCTCATTCCCATTTCTACATTCGCTCTGAAGAAATGACATAGTTGTCTATTGATGATTTCATCTCTTTTTGGACCGTCAATTTTTTTCATATGACCAATAATATTATTCACCAAATTGGTTCTGTCTTCTTGGTTCATCGCTTTGGTGTAAAGTAAGCCTGGCTGTGTATAATGGTCGTTGTCATTTTCATTTCTATCGAAATGCGCTACACGATTGCTATCTAGTTCCTCTTCAAATTTTTTGTAAGAAGGATCAGGTTTTATGTCGTCAAAACTATTAGGATGGTAGTTCGGTGCGTCTTCATAGTCTCTAGAATCTGCCATAAATCCGTCTCTTTGATAATTATGAGTTGCAAAAGGACATCTGTTAACTTCTAATTGATATGCATTTACGCCCACTCTGTATCTGTGAGCATCCGGATAAGAAAATAACCTTCCTTGTAGCATTTTATCTGGCGAAAAACTAATTCCATCAATCAAATTACTTGGCGAAAAAGTAGATTGTTCTACATGTGCGAAATAATTTTTAGGAATTTCATTGAGTTCCATTTCACCGACTTCTATTAATGGAAATTCTGCTTGAGGCCAAACTTTAGTTATGTCAAAAGGATTCCATTTAAATTCTCTAGATTCTTCTTCGGTCATTACTTGGATGTACATGGTCCATTTCGGGAAATCGCCATTTTCTATAGCATTGCAAAGATCTTCTTGTGCAAAATCTGGATTTTCTCCAGCCATTTTAGTAGCTTCTGTATCGGTGAAGTTTTTAATCCCTTGTTTGGTTTTTAGATGAAATTTCACCCAAATTCTCTCATTCTTATCGTTAATCATCGAAAAAGTATGAGAACCAAAACCGTGCATATGTCTGTAACCATAAGGAGTTCCTCTGTCGCTCATCAAAATCAATACTTGATGTAAACTTTCTGGATTTAAGCTCCAAAAATCCCACATCATGGTATGAGATTTCAAGTTGGTTTTTGGGTGTCTTTTTTGAGTATGAATAAAATCTGGAAATTTTTTAGCGTCTTTGATGAAAAATACCGGTGTGTTATTTCCTACCAAATCCCAATTTCCATCTTCTGTATAAAATTTTAGTGCAAAACCTCTAGGATCTCTTGCAGTATCTGCGCTTCCTTTTTCTCCACCTACAGTAGAAAATCTAGCAAACATTCTACAAGTGTTTCCTACTTTCGAAAATAATTTGGCTCTGGTGTATTTTGTAATATCGTGAGTTACGGTAAATTTTCCGTAAGCGCCTGTTCCTTTTGCATGAACAATTCTTTCTGGAATTCTTTCTCTTACAAAATGCGCCAGATTTTCTTGTAGAATAAAATCTTGCAACAAAACGGGGCCTCTTGCTCCAACCGTTTGAGAATCTTGGTGTTCAAAATACGGTATTCCTGATGAATTGGTTAGCTTCTTACTCATGATGGTTGTTTTTTCTGGATAACAAAGTAACAAATAAAAATTAAATTTTGAGAGGAAAAATTGAGAGTAGTTTTATTTATAGAATCAATTAAAAATTAGAATTCAACGCATGACGTCTATCATGTAGAAATATTATTTTTTCTCGCATATCTTCTCTATATTTGTAATAGAATTTATAAATAAGTACCCTACAAATGAATATTCAACAATTAGAATATCTTATCGCAGTAGATAAATATAAACACTTCGGAAAAGCTGCTCAAGCTTGTTTTATTACCCAACCTACTTTAAGTGCAATGATTCAGAAGTTTGAAGATGAGATGGAAGTAAAAATCTTTGATAGAACTACCCATCCTATTAGAACTACAGATATTGGTGCGCAAATTATTGATCAAGCAAAAGTAGTAGTAGATTCTGTAATGGAACTGAAAAACAAAGCAAGTATTTTAAACAATGTTCTTGCTGGGAGAATTAACTTAGGGATTATTCCTACCGTTTCAAGTTTTATTTTGCCAACAGAAATTTTTGATTTTCTTTCTAAAAACCCAAAAATTGAGTTGAATGTAAAAGAAATGACCACTGAAAACATTATTAAAGCACTGAAATCAGGAGAATTAGATGCAGGGATTATTTCTACACCTTATTCTGATGCAGAAGAGTTTTTCAGCGATTTTTTATTTAATGAAGAGTTGATGGTGTATTCTGCAGATAAAATTGCGAATGATAATAAAGATGAATTCATCTTGCCAGAAGATGTAGATGTGAATAAAGTTTGGCTTTTAGAAGAAGGNNAGGAAACTGTTTAAGAACTCAATTTGAGAACATCTGCAACCTTAAAGAAAACTCTCTGAAGCCTAAAAATTTAGATTTTATGGCGTCTAACATTAATACTTTGGTGCAAATGGTAGATAAAGTAGGAGGTTTAACTGTGTTGCCTGAATTAGCAGTGTCTCAACTTCAGGAAAATCAAAAAGATAAAATTCACCGTTTCAAAAAACCTTTCCCAAGTAGAGAAATCAGCATGATTTATTACAAACCTACTTACAAACAAAAAATTCTAGACGAATTGGTGAAATCTATTAAAACTTCCCTAGAACCGAAGTTGAATTATACCCAATTCCCACAAGATTTTGTAAAAATAAAACCACAATAATTTTTGTCAAAAAGCTCTTCAAATTTTTGAGGAGCTTTTTTTCTAAGTATTTTGATATTAATAAAATACTCTGTAATTTTGCCCAACAAATTTTAGAGGAAAAATTTGGACTGATTGCAACCTCAATAAAAAATGCTAAAACAGATTTCTTCTTTTTAGTTCTCATAAGGTTTGCCTTCCATTTTTTTTCTATTTTAATCCTTAAAAAGAAAATAATAATATGCCTTATTTATTTACATCTGAATCTGTTTCAGAAGGACATCCAGACAAAGTAGCAGACCAAATTTCTGATGCGCTTATCGATAATTTTTTAGCTTATGATAGAAATTCTAAAGTCGCTTGCGAAACCTTAGTCACTACAGGACAAGTTGTACTAGCAGGAGAAGTAAAATCAGAAGCTTATCTAGATGTACAAACTATCGCTAGAGAAGTCATTAATGGAATAGGTTATACAAAAGGTGAATATATGTTTAATGGTGATTCTTGTGGTGTAATTTCTGCAATTCATGAGCAATCTTCAGACATTAATCAAGGAGTTGATAGAAAATCTGGAGAATCTTTTGAAGAGAAAGCAAATGCGCAAGGAGCAGGAGACCAAGGAATGATGTTCGGTTATGCAACCAATGAAACCGAAAATTATATGCCACTTGCATTAGATTTAGCGCATTCTATTTTAAGAGAACTTTCAGCAATCAGAAGAGAAGGAACAGAGATTAAATATCTTCGTCCAGACGCGAAGTCTCAAGTAACAATTGAATATTCAGATGATCATAAACCACAAAGAATAGACGCTATTGTAGTTTCTACGCAACATGATGATTTTGCAGAAGATGAAGAAATGTTAGCGAAAATTAGAAAAGACATCGTAGAAATTCTAATGCCTAGAGTAATCGCTCAGCAAAAGCCAGAAATCCAAGCATTGTTTAATGACCAAATTAAATACCACATTAACCCAACTGGAAAATTTGTAATTGGTGGACCTCACGGTGATACTGGTTTAACTGGTAGAAAAATTATCGTAGATACATACGGCGGAAAAGGAGCTCACGGTGGTGGTGCTTTTTCTGGAAAAGATCCATCAAAAGTAGACAGAAGTGCTGCTTATGCAACAAGACACATTGCTAAAAACTTAGTAGCTGCAGGAGTTGCAGATGAAGTTTTGGTTCAAGTTTCTTACGCAATTGGTGTAGCAGAACCTTGTGGATTATTTATTAATACTTACGGAACTTCTAAAGTAGGAATCAATGATGGTGAATTAGCGAAAAAAGTTCAAGAATTATTTGATTTAAGACCTTACGCAATTGAGCAAAACTTGAAATTGAGAAATCCAATCTATCAAGAAACCGCAGCTTACGGACACATGGGAAGAGATTATTATGTAGGAAGCAAGACTTTCAATAAAGGTCAAAAAAATGAAATTACACTCGATAATCTAGAATTCTTTACTTGGGAAAAGCTAGACAGAGTAGAAGATATTAAGAAAGCCTTCAACTTATAATCAAGAAACCGTTCAGAAATGAACGGTTTTCTTATTTTTACAAAAATTTTCAGAATGAAAGCTCTTAAACATATATTTTTCTTCGGTATTTTCTTCATTGGATTTCGTGCGCAATCGCAGGTTACTGTTCATCCAATGGTTTTTGCAGGTTACGAATATCAAAACTCAAACTTTGGAGAAGTTGGAGCAAGATTCATTTTTCTAAAAAACGATAATGTTCTTTACAGAGTTTCTGGTTCTGCTTTGATGGGAAAAGTAAACGGTGAATTTGCGGTTTTGCCTAAATTTCAAGGAGATATTTTATTGAACTTCGAAAAAAACGTAGATATACAGCATTCTTATTATTTTCTCGCTGGTACAGAAATTACACCTCAATTTGTGGCACCAAAAGCAGGAATCTCCCTTTTCGGAATTATAGATTTTACTGGTGGTTACGCATTTCAGTTAGGAAATAGCCAGTTGAATGATAGAGTAATGGAAGGACTTAATTTAAATTTCACGGTTAATATTCCGTTAGTTGTTTTCAGTAAATCAAAGAAAAATAAATAAGCAAACAACGATTTTTTTGAAAAATTATTTTGAATATTTAACATTTTTTATAAATTTGTCATACAAAACGTAAATCGAATCGCCTATTGAGCAAACTTTACTTCATTTAATAAACTGTAAAAACCAGAAATAGCTAGCTTTTGTTAGTCTGTTTCATAATAATGAAGTTAAAGTTATGGAAACACATACTGATAGTTTGCTGATTTCGAGATATCAAAAAGGCGACGAAAACGCACTTTCTATTCTTATTTCAAGACACCAAAAAGAACTTTTCTCTTTTATTTTCTATAAATTGATGGATGAAGAACTCGCTAATGATGTTTTTCAAGATACCTTCATGAAAATCATTGTTTCCCTAAAAGAAGGAAGATATAATGATGATGGTAAATTTATTCTTTGGGCAAAAAGAATTGCGCACAATCTTATTATAGACCATTATCGACTTAAATCTAAGCACATAAAAGTTTCGGAAACAACTTATGAAAACGAAGAGTTTTCTATTTTTGATTTGCTTAAAGAAACAGAGGAAAACATAGAAGAAAGGTTAATTACAAATCAAATTTATGATGACCTGATGAAAATGCTCGTTTTCTTACCCGAAAACCAACAGGAAGTCATCAAATTAAGATTTTTTGATGGATTGAGTTTCAAAGAAATTGCAGATCAAACCAATACGAGTATCAATACTACGCTAGGTAGAGTTCGTTATGCACTGATTAACATGAGAAAAATTATGGAAGAAAATCAAATAATTTTAACGAGGTAATACAATAAAGGCCAAATAGTTCCGTTCTTGTAAAAAACGAATTTTTTAGCCTATGAAAAATAATTACTCTCTTAAAAATCCTGTTTTGAATCCTAAAAAATCAACAGTAAATTTTTTATTAAATTATTCTAAAAGTATAGCAGTTTTAACTTCAAATGAAAAGAAATTTATCATTTCTAAAAATTAAATAAACCGCTTATTTTACTTAAATTTGTGCCCTATGAAAAACATAAGGCACATTTTTTTTGACCTCGATAATACACTTTGGGATCACCGCAAAAATGCAGTTCTTACCTTAGAAGAATTGTTCCAAAGAAAAGAAATTTCAGACAAGTATAACATCCTTTTTCATGAATTTCATGCTAAATATGATGAAATCAATGAAGATTTATGGGTGAAAATTAGAGATGGAATTATTGATAAGGATTTCTTAAGAAAACATAGATTTTATGATACTTTTCTACATTTCGGAATAGATGATGAACAATTAGCGCAATATTTCGAGAAACATTTCTTAGACGAAATCATCAATTTCAATGAATTGATTCCGCAAACCATCGAAATTTTAGAATATTTAAAAGAGAAAGGGTATCAACTTCACGTAGTTTCTAACGGTTTCCATGAAGTGACGAACAGAAAAGTTGAAAAATCTGGACTGGAAAAATATTTTGAAACGGTAACGAGTGCAGAAGATGCTCATGCCATGAAGCCAGACGAAAGAATTTTCGAATATTCCTTGAATTTAGCCAATGCTGAAAAATCAGAGTCAATATTTATTGGCGATGATTGGGTAGCAGATGTAAAAGGAGCTCAGAATTTTGGTTTAGATATTATTTTCTTTGATGCACTGAAAGAAAATAAATCTGAAGAAGGTCTGAAAACCATTCAAAATTTGGAAGAAATTAAAAACTTTCTATAAAACAAAAACCTTTCAGAATTCTGAAAGGTTTTTTAATTTATGATTCATTAGAAATTACATTCCCAAACTCGCTCTCACTCTTTTCAAAGTTTCTGCAGCAATTTTTCTGGTTTTTTCTGCGCCTTCTTGCAATTTAGCGTCCAGTTCAGAAAGATTGTTCATGTAATAATCGAATTTTTCTCTTTCTGTTTTGAAATTTTCTAGAATTAAATTGAATAATTCTGTTTTAGCATGACCATAACCGTAATTTCCTGCCAAATATTTAGCACGCATTTCTGCAATTTGAGCTTCATTTGCGAGTAAAGAATAAATGGCGAAAACTTTACAAGTGTCAGGGTTTTTCGGCTCTTCTAGAGGAGTAGAATCCGTTTCGATAGCCATCACTTGTTTTTTTAATTGCTTTTCTGGAAGGAAAATATTGATGATATTTCCTCTAGATTTAGACATTTTATGGCCATCAATTCCTGGAACGTATTTCGTGTTTTCTTGCAATTCAGCTTGTGGAAGTACGAAAATTTCTCCCATTTGATTGTTGAATCTAGCACCTACATCTCTCGCCATTTCCAAATGCTGTAACTGGTCTTTTCCTACAGGAACGATTTCTGCATCATACAATAAAATGTCTGCCGCCATCAACATAGGATAGGTAAAAAGTCCTGCATTTACATCTTCTAAACGGTCTGCTTTATCTTTGAAAGAATGCGCCAACTGCAATCTTGAATACGGAAAAAAGCAAGACAAATACCAAGAAAGTTCACAAACTTCAGGAATATCACTTTGTCTATAGAAATAAGTTTTTTCGGTGTCTAAACCACAAGATAACCACGCTGCTGCGATTTCGTAAGTGTTTTGTCTAAGTTCTTCTGCATTTTTAATTTGCGTCAAAGAATGCATGTTTGCGATAAACAAAAACGATTCGTTTTCTGATTTTTTAGATAATTCTATGGCAGGAATGATGGCTCCCAAAAGATTTCCTAAATGTGGAGTTCCTGTTGCTTGTATTCCGGTTAAAATTCTTGACATATTTTTAGGTTGAGGTAAAGGTTAAGATTAAGAGCTGCAAATTTACGGAAAAATTAGTTTTTTATTGCGTTGAAGTATTTAATGTTTGTTTTTTTTAATAATTCATAAGGAATTGTTTTGAATTTCATATTCTCGTCAGGAATTGCTCCTTCTGTTACAAAAGCAAAACTGTAATCATTTTCATAAATAATTACAAAAGAACTTGTTGTTTTTGAAATAAAATAAATACTTTTAATTGAATCTGAATTATTTATATCGGAGAAAATTTCTATTCTATTTTTTAGATTGTAATTTAATAATTTCTTTATTTTAGAATTTGATATATCATCTATTATTTTTTCTTTTGTATATCTATTTTGGTACACCGTTTTAGAATTATATACAACATTATTTATGCAAGTTGGTTCTAATAAAATGCCGTTATTATTTATTGTTTGAATGATTTTTATGATGTCAGTATATAAAACTTCATCATCAATATAGTTTTGATTTTGAAGATTTTTAATTCTAAATTTTGATAAGAAATTATTTTCTGAATTGTTTATCTGTAAGTCTTTTTTAGTTAGTGAAGCACTACCACCGAATCTTGTGTAAAGATAATTTTCATCAAAAATAGAATTAGAATTTTGTGTTATAAAACTTCCTACTTTTAATAGATTTCTTATTCCAAAAAGTGGAATTTGGTTTCTATCACTATTTATGTTATAAGTGTTGTAATAATGAATAATTTTTCCTGTATGATTATTAATAACAATAACTTTTTCTCGAAACCATTTATCAAAAAGATTACGATTTTTATTGATGTACTTATTTTGAATAGAATGATTATATAGTTTTGTTCTAATACTGTCAAAATTACTTTTATAAGAAACAGAATCTAAAGTTGTATAAACTTTCAAACCTTTTTCTTTGGGCGAAATTTTTAAATTTTCCATTTCGGTATTTACAAAGTGAATTACTCCAGAATCTTTTATTGGAACGTTGTTAGAATAATAGTAAATATTTTCTTTTTTGCAGGAAACTAAAAGAAGTAAAAAAAATAGAGAAAAAAAGTAATTTGAAATTTTCATTCTAAATTTATATTCAAACAAATTTATAAATTCTTAAGGAATCACCACTTTCTTCCCACCAAATTTAGGTTCAATCCCTAATGTAAAATCTACAAAAACTTTAACCCTAGCAAAGTATTCTCTTATTTTGGTTTTGAAACCGAAGTATTTATTCACATCTTTTGCATTAAAACCATAGGCTTCAATTCCGTATTTTCTAGCAAGAAAGATTGCTCTTTCGTTGTGGAATTTCTGTGAAATGATGATGAAAGAATTTTGTCCGAAAATTTCTTTAGCTCTCACTACAGAATCCAAAGTTCTAAAACCTGCGAAATCCAGCACGATTTTATCAGCTGGGATTCCTCTTTTTATCAATTCAGCTTGCATATCTTCTGGTTCGCTGTAATTTTTTGTAGAATTATCTCCGCTAATCAAAATATATTGTATTTTTCCCGATTTATAGAGTTGTTCGGTGGCATCTATTCTGTTGAAAAATTAGAGATTTTTACATCCATTTTTTAAAAATTTGCCAGTTCCGAGCAGTAAGCCCACTTTTTCGTTGGGTAGTTTTTGAATATCATAAGTAACTAAATCCTTGGTTTCAGATTCTATTTTATAATTTGCCCAAAAGATAAAAAGGACTGAAATTCCGAAGAAAATCAGACCAAAATATATTATTTTTTTTAATGTTTTCATTCTTTACAATTCAAATCCATTAGGAAAAGCTTTCCTTTTGAAAATAAGTAAGAAAATGGCACCGATGGTAATCGCAGAATCGGCAACATTAAAAATGTAACTGAAAAATTCAAAATGCTTACCAAAAAGATTGAATGAGAACATCGGAAAATGAAACATATCTACTACACAACCTTTCATGAAATGTGAATAGCCTTTCCCGAATTCTGTAAATTGAGAAATCCCGTCATAACCAATCCATCTATCAATCGTTGAGTCATAAACCATTCCAGAATCGAAAATTAATCCGTAGAACATTCCGTCAATCAAGTTTCCGATGGCTCCAGCAAAAATCATAGACATTGGGATTAATAAATAATTAGAAGCGCCTTCTTTGAGCCATTTTCTAAAAAGATAAATCATTCCTCCAATTAAGAAAATTCTGATGATCACAAGTGCATATTTGCCAAGTAAGCCACCAAATTGTAAACCATAAGCCATTCCAGGGTTTTCTACGAAAGTCAATCTCCACCAATCTTGCCCGAAAACTTCTATGCTTTCATTGAGATTAAAATGAGTTTTTACGTAAATTTTAGACAGTTGGTCGATTAATAAAACGATAAAAGTAACAAGTACGATTTTTTTCATTATAATCCTGGTTTTGGTTTTTCTTTAAAGTTTTTAGTGGCTTTTACCGCTTTTTTAGCTGAAATTTTCTTTTCTACAAAAGGGTTTGTTTTATTATTTCTGGTGTGAAATTTTTCATATTTAATTCCCATTTCTTTCATTACACTTTTCAGTGCATTGAGTTCCATTTGGTTTTTTAGGTGAACGATAAGTGATTCCATTTTTTTCGAGTATTATGTACTATGTATAATGTACAAAGTATTTTAAATTTCTGTTTTTTGCAAAATTATTTGTTTCTAACTGTAAAAGTGTTTTTTATACATTGTACTTTTTACATTGTACAATTATTTCTTAGACAGTTCTTCTAATCTTTTTCGGTCTTTTTCGCTTAAATCTGCAATTCCGTTTTCTCCCATTTTGCTTAAGAGTTGGTCTATTTCTTTTTCTCTTTCGCGTTTAGCAGCGTTATATTTATCGTCTATGGTGTAGTTTTTAGTTTTGTCAGGATTTATTTTTTCTTTGATGTCTTTTCTAAAGAAAAAGATAAAAATTACTGCAATGGCAAGGACTAGAAATAAAAGTTCCATAGTTGATGGTATAAAAATATAAAATGCACAAAGTACAATGAATCTTTTTCAAAACACATTATACATTGCACATTATACGTTGTACAAAGTACAAATTTATCTTTGCATATTTTTCGCTTCAATGCTTAATGTAGCATGAGGAACCGCCATTAATCTTTCTTTTGGGATTAATTTACCAGTTACTCTACAAACGCCGTACGTTTTATTTTCAATTCTTATTAAAGCGTGTTTTAGGTCACGAATGAATTTTTCTTGTCTTCCAGCCAAAATAGAATTTTGCTCTTTGCTTAGCGTTTCTGCTCCTTCTTCGAAAGCTTTGAAGGTAGGAGAAGTGTCATCTGTACCATTATTTTGGTCATTGATGAAACTTTCGTTAATAAGGGCTAAATCTTTTTCAGCCTTTGCTATTTTTTCTTGTATGATTTTCTTAAATTCTTGTAACTCAGCGTCACTATATCTTACTCTTTCTTCTGCCATCTTTGTTATATTTTTTCAATATTAACATTAAATTTAACTTCGTCAATTTCGATTTCTTCAAAATTTGCGAGTGAAATTACAAATTCTATTTTATCTGACAATACTTCTGTACAAATATATTGTTCATTGTTAGTAAGTTCTTTTCTAAACGGACAGTTTTCTTCTAATCTGATTGAAATTCTGTCTGTTAGGTCGAAATCTTTGTCTTTTCTTAAATTCTGAACTCTATTGATGAATTCTCTTGCAATTCCTTCAGATTTTAATTCATCGGTAATGGTTAAATCAAGCGCTACCGTTGTTTTTCCTTCACTAGCAACCGTCCAACCTGGGATATCTTTCGTGGAAATTTCTACATCTTCTAAACCGATTTCGTAACCAGCGATGGTCATTTTTCCTTCTTTTTCAATAGTGGAAATTTGCTCCGAAGTCATATTAGTAATTTCACCAGCAACCGTTTTCATGTCTTTTCCTAGTCTTTGACCTAAAGATTTGAAATTCGGCTTAATTTGTTTTACAATTAAATGACTTGCTTCTTCTGCATTAATTAATTGCAATTCTTTTACATTCACTTCTTGTTTGATGAGTTCCGAAACCGCTAAAATCTGCTCTTCCGTTTTCTTGTCTAGAACAGGGATCATCACTTTTTGAAGTGGTTGACGAACCTTCACGTTTTCTTTCTTTCTCAAAGAGAACACCATAGAAGTGATGGTTTGAGCTAAATGTGTTTTTTCCACCAAATTTTGGTCGATTAAGCTTTCATCAACTTTCGGGAAATCAGTTAAGTGAACAGATTCTGCTGCATCTTTTCCTGTAACTGCGTTCAAATCTTGGTACAATTGATCCATAAAGAACGGAGCAATTGGTGCCGAAATTTTAGCAACAGTTTCTAAACAAGTGTATAGAGTTTGGTAAGCAGAGATTTTGTCTTCAGAATAATCTCCTTTCCAGAAACGTCTTCTGCACAATCTTACATACCAATTGCTTAAATTGTCATTCACGAAATTATTAATCGCTCTTGCTACTTTGGTTGGTTCGTAATCTTCATAGAATTCTGTAACATCTTTCACCAAAAGATTTAATTCAGATAAAATCCATCTGTCGATTTCTGGTCTGTTTTCAACTTCTTTTTCAGAATAATTGAAACCATCTACGTTTGCGTACAAACTAAAGAAAGAATACGTGTTATAAAGTGTTCCGAAGAATTTTCTACGCACTTCATCAATTCCTTCTAAATCAAATTTTAAATTTTCCCAAGGATTAGCGTTAGAAATCATATACCAACGCGTCGCATCAGGTCCATATTTTTGTAAAGTTTCGAACGGGTCAATCGCGTTTCCGAGACGTTTAGACATTTTTTGTCCGTTTTTGTCAAGAACTAAACCGTTAGAAACCACGTTTTTATAAGCAATAGAGTCAAAAACCGTAGTTCCAATTGCGTGAAGTGTGTAAAACCAACCTCTAGTTTGGTCTACTCCTTCTGCAATAAAATCTGCAGGGAAAGCTTTTCCACTGTCTATCATTTCCTTGTTTTCAAAAGGATAATGCAATTGTGCATAAGGCATAGAACCAGAATCGAACCAAACATCAATCAAATCAGATTCACGTTTCATTGGTTTTCCGCTGTCTGAAACCAAAGTGATGGCATCCACAATATTTTTGTGTAAATCTATTTTCGCATAATTTTCAGCAGACATATTTCCTACTTCAAAATCTTTGAAAGGATTTTCCGTCATAAAACCTGCTTCAATTGATTTTTGAATTTCATTCACCAATTCTTCTACAGAACCGATTACTTTTTGTTCCTTCAAATCTTCGCTTCTCCAGATTGGCAAAGGAATTCCCCAATATCTTGAACGAGAAAGATTCCAATCGTTTACATTTTCTAACCAGTTGGCAAATCTTCCTTCACCTGTAGATTTTGGTTTCCAATTAATGGTTTCATTAAGCTCTACCAAACGATTTCTTACTGAAGTCATTTTTACAAACCAAGAATCCAAAGGATAATACAACACTGGTTTGTCAGTTCTCCAACAATGCGGATAACTGTGAACATATTTCTCTACTTTGAAGGCTTTGTTTTCGGTTTTTAACAAAATCGCGAGTTCTACATCCCAAGATTTTTCGGGAGCAGTTCCATCGTCGTAATATTCGTTTTTAATATATTTCCCGCTGAAAAGTTCAGGAACGTTTTCGCCTTTTAAAAATCTACCAGTTAAGTCAACCAACGGAACTAAATTATCATTTTCATCTTTTACCAACATTGGCGGAATTTCGTTTTCTTGTGCCACTCTGTTATCATCTGCCCCGAAAGTTGGCGCAATGTGTACAATTCCCGTTCCGTCTTCTGTGGTTACAAAATCTCCGATAATTACACGGAATGCTTTTTCGGCGTTTTCCGCGGGTAAAAACCAAGGAATGAGTTGTTCGTAAGTGGTTCCTGCTAAATCGTCGCCAGTAAATTCTGCTAAAATTTGGTAAGGAAGCACCTTTGGTGCATTATTTTGAAAATCAGACTGCATAAAATTTTCAAAATCTTCATCTGTTCCTTCTACAAATTTTTTACCGAATTGTTTTTCCAATAACGGACGAGCCAAAATGATATTAATCGGCTCAAAAGTATATTGGTTGAAGGTTTTTACCAAGACATATTCTATATCTCTACCAACTGCAAGAGCTGTGTTAGAAGGCAAAGTCCAAGGAGTTGTCGTCCAAGCCAAAATGTGAAAATCAGAACCTAGAGCCGAGATTTTAGATTCTAGATTTTCTGAGAATTTTTTAACTTTAAACTGAGCGACAACTGTAGTGTCAGAAACATCTCTATAAGTTCCTGGTTGGTTCAGTTCGTGAGAAGAAAGTCCAGTTCCTGCTTTTGGAGAATACGGCTGAATGGTGTAGCCTTTGTACAATAAATCTTTGTTGTACAATTGTTTCAGTAACCACCAAACTGTTTCCATGTATTTGGGTTCGTAGGTAATGTATGGATTGTCTAAATCTACCCAATATCCAATTTTTTCGGTAAGGTCGTTCCAAACGTCTGTATAACGCATTACAGCATTTCTACACGCTTGGTTATATTCTTCAACGGTAATTTTTTTACCGATGTCTTCTTTGGTAATTCCGAGTTCTTTTTCTACACCCAATTCTACGGGCAATCCATGCGTGTCCCAACCAGCTTTACGGAAAACTTGCTTTCCGTTTTGCGTTTGATAACGGCAAAAAATATCCTTTAATGCTCTCGCCATTACATGGTGAATTCCCGGCATTCCGTTTGCAGAAGGCGGTCCTTCGTAAAAAACATACTCGGGTTTTCCTTCGCGTGTTTCTACGGATTTTTTAAAGGTTTGATTGGTTTTCCAAAAATTGGCAACGTTTTCTGCTACAGCATTTAGGTTAAGTTGCTTGTATTCTGTGAACTTCTTCATTATATCTCGGTTTCTACTGTTAAAATTTAAGTGTGCGAATATAATGAATTTTCGTGAATTTTTTATTAATTTTTGGTTAAAAATATTGGTTTTAAGTGAGTTAAGAAGTGCTTTCTTTTCGGAAAAGATTCAATAGATAGAAAAATGTAAAACCAAAACTAATCGCTAACAAAGTGGCGAAAATAAAACTTCCTACCACATATTGTAACAAGTTGTGTTTTACCATTTCTAAATTCAATTCTTGATGAGAAAAATCGGTTTTTCCTTCCACGAAAAAAGAACCAAAAAACATAGAAATCCCTATAATAAAGGGAATAAAAGGCGCTAAACTGATTTGAGAAAATACAAATGTAAGAAACTTATTCAGCTTAAAAACTGTTGCCAACGAAAGCGCTAAAACAGTATGAAATCCCCAAAAAGGAGAAACTCCAATAAAAATTCCTAAGGCGATAGAAAGCGCTTTACTTTTGTTATCTCCATCACTTTCTAAGATATTTTCTTTGAAAAGTCTTTTAATACCTTTCCTACGAAAATATCGATAGAATACTTTCTGACTTTTAATGGAATTTTGAATGAAGTTTTTCAATAAAATAAGATTTGGATTCTACAAAAATAGTAGAATTTAATGCAGTTGTATCTTTTGAAAATGTTAAATAAATGCTATTTATTTTTGATGTGATAATAAGCATTGTACACATAACACCCTACACAGAAATTGAAAAACGCTTCCAGACCTGCGCAAATCAGCAAAATTCCGCTTATAATAAGACTGTTGATTTCGAGAAGATTAAAAACCAATAATGTCAATGAAAAAATAAAACCTACTTGTGCAGCAAATTGTTTCGGAGGAAAATAAATGGGTTTTTGTTCTAAATTAAAAATCGAAACTATTTTTTCAGCTAAAAATCCTAAAACACTCCATTTTCCGTATCCAGAACCTCTCAAAGCAAAATCTATTAATAGAAAAAGAGGAATCCAAACGGAATGAGTTGTGATGTATAAAATGGTTAAGATAAATACTAAAAAGGCGGTTAATCTTATTTTATTTTCTGTAGGCATAAATAAAAAATTTTAATAATTAAATAAAATAAAAGTCCTCATTTCGAGGACTAAGTGATATATGATAACATGTGTGTTTTTTAAAAAATACATAACCCAATCTGTCCTCTTTTGGTTTTTAAAAGAACAACAGCAATTCATTTTTTTAATTTTTGTAAAAGTAGATGTTGAGGTTTTCATATTTTAATAATGCAAAAATAAATCATTGTCAGAATTTCATCAAATTAAATGCCAAGAAAAATCAACTTCTTATTATAGAAAAAATGAATGAAACGAAGATAAAATACTTTATTTGACGAAAAGATAACGGTAAGAAAATTGCTAAAAACGATTGTTTAAAAAAAAGTTTCTACTTTTGCAAAAATTTTGTGCATGTCAAAAAATCTAGTAATCGTAGAGTCACCAGCAAAAGCGAAGACCATTCAGAAGTATCTCGGGAAAGATTTCGAAGTGAAATCTAGCTTCGGTCATATCCGAGATTTACCCAAAAAAGGAATGGGAATAGACCTTAAAACCTTCACGCCAGATTACGAAGTTTCTGCGGATAAAAAGAAATTGGTAACTGAACTGAAAGCAGCGGTGAAAAAAGCGGATATCGTTTGGTTGGCTTCCGATGAAGACCGTGAAGGAGAAGCTATTGCTTGGCATTTAGCACAAGAATTAAAACTCAAAGAAGAAAATACTAAGCGTATTGTTTTCCACGAAATTACCAAAAATGCAATCCTGAAAGCGATTGAAAACCCAAGAAAAATTGACCAGAATCTCGTAAATGCTCAACAAGCAAGAAGGGTTCTCGACAGAATTGTAGGTTTTGAAATGTCGCCAGTACTTTGGAAAAAAGTGAAAACTGGACTTTCGGCGGGAAGAGTACAATCTGTTGCAGTAAGATTGGTCGTAGAAAGAGAGCAAGAAATTAGAAATTTCAAACCGACTTCTACTTATAAAGTGGAAGGAACTTTCGTAAATGCAGAAAAGCAAGAAATTGCTGCAAAACTGAAAAAAGATTTTGCTCAAGAAAAAGAAGCGGAAGCATTTTTAGAAAAATCTCAAAATACTGAATTCAAAGTTTTAAATGTAGAAAAAAAGCCAGGAACGCGTTCTGCGTCTGCGCCTTTTACCACTTCTACATTACAGCAGGAAGCTTCTAATAGATTAGGATATAATGTGACTTCTACCATGAGAATTGCGCAGCGTCTCTACGAAGAAGGGTACATTACTTATATGAGAACAGACTCTGTAAATCTATCTCAAGATGCGATTAGCGCTGCTAAAGATTTCATCGAAAAAGAATTCGGGGCAGAATATTCTTCGCCAAGAAATTACACTACGAAATCTGCATCTGCTCAAGAAGCGCACGAAGCGATTCGTCCGACTGATTTTGGAGTGAAAACCATTGGTGATGCGCAACTCAATAAATTATATCAACTCATTTATAAGAGAACTCTAGCTTCTCAGATGGCAAATGCAAAAATTGAAAAAACCGTAATTGAAATCGGGAATTCTGCTTTGCCAAGTCATTTCGAAGCGCAAGGTGAAGTAATTGTTTTCGATGGTTTCCTGAAAGTCTATGGAATTTCCAAAACTGAAGAAGATGATGAGGAAAACAACGAAAAACTATTGCCAAAAGTAAATGTAGGCGAAGTTTTAAGCTATAAAAAAATTACAGCTACCGAAAAATTCACTAAACCAGCAGCGAGATATACGGAAGCTGCTTTGGTAAGAAAATTAGAAGAATTGGGAATTGGTAGACCTTCTACTTATGCACCAACAATTCAAACGATTCAGAATAGAGGATATGTTGATAAACGCGAGATTCTTCCGCAAGAAAGAGAAATTGTGAAGCTTTCTTTGGGAAAATCTGGAGTGAAAAAAGAAGTTTTAACGGAGAAATTCGGTGGAGATAAAAATAAATTCGTTCCTACAGATATTGGCGAAGTGGTGAATGAATTCTTAATCAATAATTTCAATGAAATTTTAGATTATGGTTTTACTGCAAAAGTAGAGCAAGATTTTGATGATATTGCCAATGGTTCAGAAAAATGGAAAGAAACGCTGAAACATTTCTATGATAATTTCCACCCGAAAATTGAAGATGTAGAAGAACATGCAGACAGAGCTACTGGCGAAAGATTATTAGGTGTAGATCCTAAATCTGGCAAAAATGTTTACGCTAGAATGGGAAGATATGGTGCGATGATTCAAATTGGGGAAAATGATGATGAAGAGAAACCAACTTACGCTTCACTTTTGCCAACGCAGAATATTAATACCATCAATTTTGAAGAAGCTTTAGAATTATTTAAAATTCCTTTTGATTTAAATGAATTCCAAGGGAAACCAGTTTCTGTTGGCGTAGGAAGATTCGGGCCTTATGTAAAATGGGGAGATGCATTTATTTCTATCGGAAGAGGTACAGATCCTTTTTCGGTAACTCAAGAGGTTGCAGAAAATTTTATCAAAGAAAAAATAGAAGCAGATGCACCAATTGCCACTTATAAAGGTGAACCTGTAACGAAAGGAACAGGAAGATTTGGGCCATTTGTAAAATACAAAGATTTGTATGTAAATGTTCCGAAGAAATATGATTTTGACAATCTTACTCAAGGAGATATTGAAGAACTCATTTCTGCAAAATTAGAGAAAGAAGCCAACCGCTATATTCAACAATGGGAAAAAGAAAAAATTTCTATTGAAAACGGAAGATGGGGTCCTTTCATTAAATTCGGAAAAGGAATGTTCAAAATCCCTAAAAAAGAAGACGGAAGCAAGTATGAAGCAGAAGAATTGCAAGCCGTTTCTTTGGATGAAGTAAAAAAATGGATTACTGACCAGGATAAAACAGCTTTTGCTGAAAAGAAAAAACCTGCGGCAAAGAAAACAGTTGCTAAAAAACCCGCAGCGAAGAAGAAATAAATTTTTCACGCAATGTTGCAAAGATTTTACGCAATGAGCGCAAAGATTTTTATAAAATATTATCAATAGGAGCGGACTTTAGTCCGCTTTTTTTGTGGGGAAACTATTTGGCTTTAGCCAAAACTTAAAATTATTTCCCGCAGATTTTCGCAGATTTAAAATTGAAAAAAAAGTATAAGTTTTTATTTTAGCAAAAGTTATTTTGTAAGTTTGTAGGAAAGGTTTTTAAAAGAACCGAATCAGAAAACAGTAAATTCAAAAAATGAACATAGAAGACATTATTATCTCACCCAAAAAAATAGAAACTCAGCCGTGGCAATTAGGAAGTGTGATTACGAATGAAATTCCAGAAAACGGAATTTTGTTGGTTTTTTGTAGCGATTATAGAGGCGGAAAAGGAAATGCGATTGCCAAAAATTTTGATACGGTAAGAGAAGAATTTTACAAACTTTCGAAATTTGATTTTGAAATCCCGATTTGTGATTTGGGAGATCTTATTTCCGGGAAATCTCTTGAAGATACGCACTATATTTTGCAGGAAATTCTTTCTTCGTGTTTGTATAAAAATACGGTTCCGATTGTTGTAGGTGGTGGAAATGATTTGTCTATTGCAATGATTCATGCGCTTAATTTTCATCAAAAAAACATCAGATATACTCAAATTAATAATAAAATTGACCTTTCCAATGAAGGCGATGAAATTTCAGAACAAAACTTTTTACAGAAAATTTTCAATTCTAAATTATTGAGTTTGAAAGATTATCATCATCTTGGTTATCAGAAACATTTGAACGAAATCGATGCGGTGAAACTCATGAAAAGTGTAGAGTTTGATGTGATAAGATTGGCTGAAATGATGGGAAATACCGACCGAATAGAGCCTTTTTTCCGAAGAGCAGATTTGGTTACTCTCAATTGTGATGCGGTGGAAAGTTTTGCAGAACCTTTTTCGGTAAATCCTCAAATTAATGGCTTGAACAGAAGGGAAATTTGTGCGGTGATGAAAGAAATTGGTTTAGGTGAAAATCTGAAAATGGCAGGAATTTTCAACTTTAATGCAGATGCAGAAAATATCTTGAATCATCAATTGTTGGCGCAAATGCTTTGGTATTTATTGGAAGGAATAGATATTCAAAAAACGCATCCAAAAGAACGTCATTACGATACTTTTTGGGTGTTGATAGACGATCAAGAATTTGCTTTCAAAAGAGATAGTTTCACGGGATTGTGGTATTTCGGAAGTGATGAAAATATTCAAAAAAGTGTTCCTTGTTCACAATATGAGTATGATTTGGCAAAGAATGGAGTTTTGAGTGAGAGACTTCTAAGAGTTTAAGAATCTCTCGTAGATTGAGCTGATTTGGCAGATTTTTAAAACGTATTTATCTGCTACATCTGCAAAATCAGCGAGAAAAAATAAAAAATGAAAATATCCGTAATCGTTCCGGTTTACAATGTTGAAAATTATCTAGAGAAATGCTTAAATTCTCTGGTGAATCAGAATTTGCAGGAAATAGAAATTCTAGTCATCAATGACGGAAGTACGGATAATTCTCAAAAAATTATAGATGTTTTTCAAAATAAATTCCCTCAAAAAATAAAAACTTTTGCAAAGGAAAACGGAGGATTAAGCGATGCGCGAAATTATGGAATAGACAGAGCAACTGGCGAATTTCTTGCTTTTGTAGATTCAGATGATTATGTTTCGGAAACAATGATGGAAGAAATGTATGAATTGGCGATAAAAAATCAAGCAGAACTTGTAATTTGTAATCTTCAGAAAGTTGACGAAAACGGAAACGTAACTCAAAAACTCACGCAAATCCCGAATTTGCCTGAAAAAGTTGTCTTAGAAAAGCATTTTTCAGTGTTTTCGGATATTTCTTATTTTGCTTGTAATAAAATTTTCAAACGAGAACTTTTTGAAGGGAAAAGATTTCAAAAAGGAATGCATTTCGAGGATATCGAATTGATTCCGAAAATTCTGCTTCAATGTAAAACTTTGGCAAAAACAGATGTGTTTCATTATCAATATTTAGAAAGAAGCAATTCTATCTCAAAATCTCACACGGAAAGAGGTTTAGATATTTTAAAAGCTGTGAAAAATGTAGAAATTGCATTTGAAAATTCGGAATATTCACACAAGAAAACAGAACTGAAAAACTTTCAAATTTTAGAAGGTGTTTATACTTTTTTGGCGTATCTGGCTTTTGTAAAAGAGGATGAGGTGTACCAAAAAATGTCTTCGGAATTGAAAAAGTTCATAAAAGAAAGAAATATTTCAACTTTTGAAATATTGAAATATCAAAGATTTGGAAAAAACTATTTGCTTTCGCTTCCTCTGAAAAAACAAGTGTATTACTTGCTGTATTTCTTCGGACTTGAAAAAATTATTAGAAAAATGATTTAAAAAAAACGCAAAGTCACAAAATGAGTTTTTGAAATTTTACATTTTTAGGTCGCAAAGATTTTAACTTCGTTAAAATAAAATTTAATCCATCTTTGAGTCTTCCTCAAAATTCATTTGAGAGAGCAAAATCATTCCGAAAATGATAGGAATGAAAAGTCTGATTTCCCACAAAATACCCACCATTAAAATCATCAATAAATAAGGCGAACAAAGAAGCAAGAATGCTGATATTTTGCCAATGTTTTGTTGTGAACTGCTTATTTTTTGACTCCATCTGATGAAAATAATGAAGAATAGGATGCCTAAAATATTATTGGGTTTGGTGAGATTTTGTACTAAATAAATACCTTCACTTACGGTTGCTTCGTCTGTTTTCATGAAAATTCTCACCGAAATATAAGCCAACAAAAAAGCAAAAACGGGTAATGCAATGATTCTGATGAATTTCTGTAATTTTTCTTTTTTCAATATTTCTTTGTTTAGAAATAAAGCGCCTAAAAAAGCAATGTTTAGGCTAGAAGTTTCTCTATTTAAGGTTGAAATAAAAATGAGTGCGGAAATGATGATAAGTTGTTGCGGTTTTCTTTCTTCGAAATATTTCAGTGTGAAAAATACTGTAATTGCAAATAAAAATAATGCAGGACTGTCATAAGGTGTTAAAACGTAGCTGGTAATACTAATCAACAATAAAATAAAGGTGTGAATTATAATTTTGACTACTTCTGAAGTATTAGCAAATGTTTTCAGTGTCAAAATTTCACTCAATGAAAAGGAAGTAAGCACAAGAAAAAAAGCATTGAAAAGGAAAAAACTGTGATAAAAGGGAGTTCCGTACTGTAATGCATATTCTTTTATAGGAGGATTTAGGTTAGTAAAAACGGCATTAAATTGTTCAAAAAACCAAACCAAAGCATCTCTGGAGATAAATCTAAAATTGTAAACATTGCTGTAGTAATAATCTGGTAGTTTTTCTAATTTTGAATAAGGAAAATAAGCAGAATTAAAGCCATAGAACACCATCGTCAAAAGGACTATTGGTAGCAATAAATTTATCAGGAGTTTATCAGAGATTTTCTGCATCAGCAAATTATTTGATAACAAATTTAATTTTTTTCGCTGAATAATGGAATTAATAAAGCAATAGTTTACCTAACGATTAAAAAAATTATATATTTGTATATTGTTGAGATAGCTACAGGAAATGGTTTTTTTACACCCTGCATTTACTTTATTATTTATTTTTCTATTTTTTGCTTCTTTATTAGAACTGTTCCAATATAAGAAAAAGACTCCTGTGTTTACTATAATTGCGGGAGTGGTGCTTATTCTTTTAGCAGGATTTAGATATTATGTGGGAGCAGATTATCCGGCTTACAAAAATTTATTCGTAGGTTTTTCTATTTACACAGACTATTCAGATGTCTTTAACAAAGCAATTTTTAAAAAATCGGCAGAAGAGATAGAGTGGATTTTTGTATTGATTAATAAAATCATTTTTGATTTAGGAATGCCATTTTACATCGTGACTTTTGTGATGGCATTAATTACAGTAAGTCTTAAACTTTCTACCATTTATAAATTTTCTCCGCTTCCTGCTTTGTCTACGTTGTTTTATTTTATGCCAGTATTTTTTTTCGAGGATTCTGGACAGATGAGACAAGGGGTAGGAATTGCCATCTGTGTTTACTCTTTTCGGTATATTGTAGAGCGAAACTTAATGATGTTTTTGCTTTGCATTTATTTAGCATTAGGATTTCATAAGACTTCTATCGTTTTTTTACCTGCGTTTTGGCTTGTGAAAATTCCTATGAATAGTCAGAGGATTTTGTGGGCATTGGTGATTTGTTTATTGCTTTCACCACTAGAACCGTATAAACTTTTTGGAGATATGTTCACTTCGCTTCTACCTCAAGATGTTTCAGGAGGTTATGATGCGTATGTGAATGATAGTCAGTTTGGTGGAGATTTAGAATATGGGATTACAGATATTGTAAAAATTTTCTTTATCATTACTTTACTTATTTTTGAAAAAGAAGGTTCCAAGAAAATTGCATACTTTGAATATATGAGAAACTTAGCGGTTTTTGGTTTGTGTATGTATTATCTTTTTAGAGGGACTAGGATTTTTGCAATTAGATTACCGGGAGTTTATATGTTCTTCTTGACTATGTTTGTGATACCTAGTTTAATTTACGCAGTAGAAGATAGAGTGAAAAAAGTTTTGATATCAGGATATTTGTTATACCTTTCTTTAATGTATTTCAATTTTGCTAAATCTAATGGAGAAGCAGGGAATTTCACACCAAGTAAATATCAGAATATACTTTGGAAATAAAATTTGAACAAAGAGAAAAGTTATGGATAAAATAGATGCATTTTTTCAGACAATAAATTTTCCGAGTTTTTATTTAAAGGTGATACTCTCTTTTATCACTTCGCTTCTGATTACGTATTATTCTATTCCTACCATTATAAAAATTTCTAGAAGAAAAAACTTGATGGATGAACCTGGGCAAAGAAGTTCCCACGAAAGAAAAATTCCTAATTTAGGAGGGATAGCTCTGTTTTTTGCTATTTCTGTAAGCGCTTCTATTTTCGCGTATCAATTGTTTGATTTGTATAAATTTCTGTTTGCTTCATTGGTTATTTTGTTATACATCGGGGTGATGGATGATATAGTAGTGATGAGGGCTTATAAAAAATTAGTAGCACAATTAGTGGTTTCTGCGATGTTGGTTATAGGTTCAGATGTAAGAATAAGGAATCTTTTTGGAGTTTTTGGCGTTTATGAACTCAATTATTTTTTGAGTGTAGTCTTTAGCATTATTACGTTTATTATTTTGGTGAATGCATTTAATTTGATTGATGGAATAGATGGTTTAGCCGGCAGTTACGGATTAATTTGTTTTGGACTTTTTGGGATTAGTTACTACCGATTAGGAGAATATAATTATCCGTTGGTGATCTTGTCTACTACTATCATGGGAAGTATAATTGGTTTTTTGTTTTATAATTTATCAGACAGGACCAAGAAAATTTTTATGGGAGATACCGGTTCTATGGTCTTGGGTTTTCTATTGACTTTCACTGCAATCTGTTTTATTGACATTTTTATCGCAAAAAGAGGTCCAGGTGTAGTTTATTATCATTTAAATGCAGCGCCGGTGATTGCTGTAGCGATTTTAATTTTACCAATAATTGATACGTTAAATGTTATCATTATAAGATTAGCGGAAAAGCGTTCACCTTTCGAAGCAGATAAAAATCACATTCATCATAAATTACTGAGAATGGGATTATCTCATAAAAGAGCTACTTTTTATATTATTTCTTACTATCTTTTTATAGTTTTAGTAGCTTATTTTTTAAGACATATGGAAAATAATTCTCTTTTAGTTCTTATCATTGGTTTAGGTTTTTTAGGAGCTTATTTGCCTGATATTTTCATGAAGAAAAAAATTAAGAATTAAGTGTTACTTTTGTTAAAAATAAAATTAATGATGAAGAAATTTAACCTGCTCATTTTATTCATGTTTCTTATCGTTACTTCTTGTATCAATGTACAAGATGTAAGGTATTTACAGCCCAATGAAAATCTTGTTCTTAATTCTGAAGGACTTATTTCTTATGATAATATGCCCAAATACAGAGTGACGAGACATGATATTCTGAAACTGAATATCATTACTACTTCAAAAGGAGATGCGGCACAATTTTACTCTAGTCTGCATGCTCAGCAAGGTGGAGCAACTTCTGGTGGTGGTTCTAATAATTCATCAGGTGGTGGTAATGAATCTAGTTTTTATTTCAATGGATTAAGAATAGATGATAATGGTGAAATTTATATTCTAGGAATTGGAAAAATAAAAGCAGAAGGAAGAACTATAGATGAAATTGCAAATGATATTCAAAACAAAGTAAACGAAAACTTTTTGCCAGAAAAATCAGAAGCAAGATTATTTCTAGAAGGAATTAAATACACTTTTCTCTATGATATGCAAGGAAAGTCTACTCAGAAAACGGTAAAAGATGCTTCTGTAAGTATTTTAGAAGCTATTGCAGAAAATGGAGGTTTAGACAGAAGTGTAGACAGAAAAAATGTAATCATTTATAGAAAATTTCCTGAAGGTATAAAAAAAGCTCAAATTGATTTAACCAGAGAAGATTTACAAAACTCACCTTACTTTTGGTTGCAAAATGGAGATTTGGTAGTCTTTAATACCAGAGCGAAGAGTTTTTATGGTTTTGGCAAAGAGCCTCTACAAACGCTTACTACCGGAGTTTCTATACTTACTACAGCTCTTTCGATTTATTTATTGATAACTAAAATATAATTGATGATTCCTGAAAAAAACATAAATGAAAGTAAAAATCCAGAAAAAGAAAAAGTAGGAACTTTTGATTTTTTTAATTTTGAGCACTTTCTCAGCAGAATAATTAAAAACTGGTACTGGTTTTTGATTCTAGGATTTTTAGGATACGTTACCGCATATATTTACAATAAATACTATGCGCAGAGAATTTATGCTTCTAGTACTACCGTAAGTATTTCTAATAATTCTTCTAGCTATTTTACTCCTAATCAGTCTATTAACTTTATTTGGGGAAATAGTTCTAATCAAGAAGGCTTATTTCTTAAAAAGCTTCTTACTTCTAGATCTCACAATGAATATTTAGCCCAAAAACTAGATTTATTTGTAAACTACAGTACCAAAGGAAGACTTAAAAGTACTTATGTAGACAAAGATGATTCGCCAGTATTTTTAGTAATAGATAAAAATCATCCGCAGGTTGTAAATCAAGAAATAACGCTTATTCCTAAATCTTCAGGAAAATATGAAGTGATTTTACCAGAGGAGTTCTCTGTGAATCATCTCTATGATTATAATGCCGAAGAATTTAAGAGAACTTCGAATTTTAAAAGAGTTCCTAATAAAATTATTGGCGTAAATGAATGGTATGAAACGCCATTCCTTAAATTCAAATTGGTAAAAAATAATCAACCTCTTGAAATAGATTTACAGAATATTGTAATTAATCTCAGAACCATCGACCAAACGGTAAATGAAATTAAATCTACGCTTTCCATTGAATTTGACGAAGAACTGAGTACCATGATGATTATTTCTAAAAAAGGATATAATCTTAACAGTACGGTGAATTTTCTCAATAGAAGTGTAGAAGAACTCATCGAAAAAAGAAAAAGGGATAAAAGCATCGTAGAAAAAAATACCGTAGAATTTATCAAGGAAAATTTAGATAAAGCCAAAATAAAACTTGATTCTAGTTCTGCTAGATTAAATACCATTAAAGTACAAGAAAAACTAACCGATGAAAAAGGAGATGTTTCTGGTATTTTACAAAATATCAATACTTTAGAACAAAAAAGAGCGGAAATTCTTACTAAAGTTAATGCGCTAAATGCTGTAAGAAACTCTGTAGGAAAAAATCTTGATAATATTATCAATTTAAATGCAGCCGGTGTAGAAGATGGTACTTTTAACGCTTCTGTTGCAGAGCTTAAAACACTTTACGCAAAAAGAGCAGAACTTTCTACGATTTACACTCCGCAATCAGAACCTATAAAAGAAATTAATAGACTAATTAATGAGGCGAGAGGAAATTCTTATAAACATCTCAATAGATATTATGGAGTTTATGATGCAGAATTGGCTACGCTTAATAATCAGATTGCTAAATTTGAAATGGAATTGGGTTCTCTACCATATAAACAACAGAAATTTGTAGATGCACAAAGAGGTTTTACCGTAAATGAAACAACTTATAGTACACTTCTAGAAAAACTTTCTGAAGCAGAACTGAGACTGAAAACCAATACCTCTGATATTACAGTTATTGACAAAGCTAAAAATCTAGGACAAGCACCTATTTCTCCTAATATTGCGTTTATTAGAAATATTTTATTGTTAGGATTTTTATTAATTCCTTTATTGATTCTGCTGATTTCTGAGTTGTTAGACAATAAAGTAAGAGTAATTAAAGAAATCGTTAATGCCACTAAAATTCCACTTTTAGGAGTTATTGGTAAAAATAATCACGAGAATAATTTAAGTGTTTTAGAAAAACCAAAATCTTCTGTTTCTGAAGCTTTTAGAGGAGTGAGAGCCAATCTTAGGTTTTTATATAACGAAGACGGTAAGAGTAAAGTTCTCTTAGTAACTTCTTCTGTTGGTGGTGAGGGAAAAACTTATGTTTCTATCAATATTGCTTCTGTTTTAGGATTAAGTGGTAAGAAAACCATTTTATTAGGAATGGACCTTAGAAAACCGAAAATTTTTGGAGATTTCAAAGTAGATAATAAGATAGGAATTTCTAATTATCTTACTGGCGAAGTAAAAATGGAACAAATCATCAACAAGACTAGAATTCCAGATTTAGATGTAATTACTTCAGGGCCTATTCCGCCAAATCCTTCAGAATTATTGATGAGTGAAAAAAATCACCAATTTATAGAAGAATTGAAGAAAATTTATGATTTTGTTATTATAGATTCTCCACCAGTTGGTTTAGTAGCAGATTCTTTTGAATTAATGAAATATAGTGATGCTAATGTTTACGTAGTAAGACATGAGTATACCGAAAAATATATGCTTAAAATGGTAACCGAAAAGTATCATAACAATGAAATTAAACATCTAGGATTAATTTATAACGATTTCGAGATGGATAAAGGTTACGGGTATGGTTACGGATACGGCTATGGTTACGGATACGGCTATGGTTACGGATATTTTGATGAAGATGCCAATTATGAAGAGCCTACCTTGATAAAATTTAGAAATAAATTAAAGAAAATACTGAAGATTAAATAATATCTCTCCCTCTTTTTTTGAGGGAGTTTTTTTAACATAAAACAATATTTAAAACACATTTGGGTTTTAAATAAAAATATTTAAATAAAATTTATACTTTAAGTAGTAATATTTAACTAAACATTAAGATAAGTCTTAATGTAAAAATGTTTTATATTTGCAGATTATTAAGCCGCTGAAGTTGTAAGTAACCCACAGCAAACATGAAGAGAAAAACATTAGTAATCATCGCCTTATTTTTCATCAATCTTTTTGCCCATGCTCAAAGACACGAAATAGGCATACAATTGGGAACAAGTAATCTTACCGGTGATATTGGTAAGACTAAATATATTAATCCATTACCAGATGGAAATAGCTTTACAAAGGATAAACTTCCTTTTTATGGTGCTATTATGTACAGAATGAATTTTAATCCATACCAATCGGTAAGATTTAGACTTGCTTACAACCATATTCAGTTTAATGATAAGTATGCTCAGGAATTATACAGAGCAAGTAGAGGTTTGTACGGAACCAATTCTGTTTATGAAGCTTCTGCTATTTTTGATTATAACTTTTTACCAGTAAACGAAGAGCAAAAAAGTATGCTCAGTCCATATATTTTTGGAGGAATTTCTGGCTTAATGTTTAACACGACTTTAGAAGGAAATAAATTTGGTTTTGCCATTCCTTTTGGAGCAGGTCTTAAATATAAATTTAACTATAACTGGGCATTGTTCGGAGAATTTATGTTCCGTGCTACTAATACAGATACACTAGATTATAGTGATGAACACAATCTAGGAAATTTAAATTCTAAAGATTGGATGAATTCTATGTCTCTTGGTCTTTCTTATTCATTCGGAAGACCACCATGTTATTGTCAATAAGTAAATAATGATGCAGGAAATTTTAGAAAAAATTGATAAAAATAATCTTCCAAAACATGTAGCCATCATCATGGATGGAAATGGAAGATGGGCGAAATCTAGAGGAGAAGAAAGAACCTTTGGCCATAAAAGTGGCGTTACTTCTGTAAGAAATGCAATTTCTGCATGTGATAAGGTAGGAATAGAGTATCTTACGCTATACACTTTTTCTACTGAAAATTGGAATCGCCCTTCTGATGAAGTAAACACTTTAATGAGTTTGCTTTCTGAAACTTTACTAGAAGAAGCCGAAGAACTTTTCTCTAAAGGAATTAGATTACATGTGATTGGAGAAATAGAAAAACTGCCTTTCTTGGTAAAAGAACAATTGCTCAATGTAGTAGATCTTACTAAAAATAATACTAAAAGTAATTTGGTTTTAGCATTAAGCTATGGCTCACAAAGAGAAATTCTAAACGCAGTAAAAGAAATTGCCCAAGAAGTAAAAGAAGGAAAAATTTCTACAGAAGATATAGACGAAACACTATTCGAAAATCATCTTTATACTAAAGATTTACCTCCAGTAGATTTATTAATCAGAACCAGCGGAGAAGTGAGAATCAGTAATTTCTTACTTTGGCAAATTGCTTACGCAGAATTACAATTTTTAGATATATTTTGGCCAGATTTTCAAGAAGAACATCTTTACCAATGTATCATAAACTATCAAAACAAAGAAAGAAGGTTTGGTAAAACCAGTGAACAAATCACTAATTAATTTTTTATAGAATATTATAACAATGAGATATATTTTAATCCCAATTTTTTTATTTTTTGCGTCTGTAGACCTTTCGGCGCAGGTAACTCCTAACCAAGAAACTGTCGCTACTCAAAATCAGCCTTCTTCTTATATCTTAAAAGACATTGTAGTAGATGGTGTAAAAAAATACACTCCTGCTCAAATTTTGAGATTTACAGGACTCAGCAAAGGAGAAGTAGTAGATATTCCTGGGCAAAAAATCAGCAGCGCTGTAAAAAAACTTTGGGAAACAGAATCATTCTCAGAAGTAGAAGTTTATGTAGAAGATGTAGAAGGACAAAGCGTAGTTCTTAAATTCTACTTACAAGACCTTATGGAATTAGGTGAAGTGAAATTCGTAGGAAAAGGAGTAGGAAAATCTAAAAATGAAAAACTCATTAAAGATAATAATCTAAAACCTGGAACTAAAATTACCAATGACTTAGTTTCGTCACTTAAAAATAAAATTCCACAAGAATATGTGAAGAAAGGTTTCGCAGATGCTAAAATCACTATTCAAGATAAAATTAATGCAAATGACCCAAACCTTGTAGACTGGACGATAGAAGTGGCTAAAGGTAAAAAAGTTAAAATTGCAAAAATAGAATTCGAAGGAAATGACCAAGTTTCTGATGCGAAACTTAGAAAAAAAGGTTTCAAAGAAACAAAACAGAAAAGATTTGGGATCAAAGGAATTCTAAAACCATCAAAATTCATCAAAGATAAATATGAAGAAGATAAGATAAATCTTATCAGCTATTATAACTCTTTAGGATTCAGAGATGCTAGAATTGTTTCTGACTCAGTTTGGAGAAATGATAAAGGATTTAATATCAATGTAAAACTAAACGAAGGAAAAAAATATTACATCGGTGATGTCAATTTCATTGGAAATACCTCTTATTCTACAGAAGTTTTGCAAAAATTATTAGGCTACAGAAAAGGAGAAATCTATGATGCAGTAGGCTTTAACAAAAAAGTAGGTGAAGATGGCGGCAAAGAAGATGATACAGATATCAAATCACTTTACTTGAATAACGGATATTTATTTTCTAGCGTAATTCCAGTAGAAAAAGCTGTAAGAGGAGATTCTATCGATATAGAAATTAGAATTAAAGAAGGAGAAAAAGCAACTTGGAATAGAGTAACTTGGTCTGGTAACACTACTACTCATGACCACGTAATTCTTCGTTCACTAAGAACAAAACCAGGGAATTTATTCTCTAAATTAGATATCAAAAGAACGTATTTTGATTTAGCGGGGATGCAGTTCTTTGACCCACAACAAATTGGTCAAGATATCCAACCTAATCCACAAGATAATACGGTAGATGTTCATTGGACTTTAGTAGAAAAGGGTTCATCACAGGTTCAGTTACAAGCTGGTTACGGTGGTAACTCATTCATCGGAACTTTAGGGTTAACTTTCAATAACTTTTCACTAAGAAATTTCTTGAAACTTAAAGATTTCAATCCAGTTCCACAAGGAGATGGACAGATGCTTTCTGTACAAGCGCAAGCTGGTCAGTATTTCAAAAACTACAGTTTGTCATTTACAGAACCTTGGTTATTTGGGAACAGACCTACAGCGCTATCAGTAAGTCTTAACCAATCTATGGTTAATTATAAAGATTATACGGGTTCTAGCCAAAAATTAAATATCTTCTCAGCAAGTGCAGGTTTGAATAGACTTTTAAATTGGCCAGATAACTATTTTTCTCTATATACAGGGATTTCATTCCAGAGTTATAATTTCAAGAATTATCCATTCCAGTTTGGTTCTACTACTGTGAGTAATGGTAATGCAAATAACTTTAGTTTCAATGTAGGCTTAAGCAGAAACTCTGCTGGTTACGACCCAATTTTCCCAACTACAGGTTCTAATATTGAAGCTACAATTAAATTTACGCCACCTTACTCTTTATTCCAAAATAAAGACTATACATCTATGACTCCACAAGAGAAATACAGATGGATGGAATTCTATAAAATTAAGTTTAAAGCAGATGCTTATAACGAAGTAATTGGCAAGTTAGTTCTAAGAAGTACCGCAGAAATGGGATTCTTAGACGGATATAATAAAGATTTAGGAGCTCCACCTTTCGAAAGATTCTATGTAGGAGGTACAGGTTTATTTGGTGGTAGATTTGATGGTAGAGAATTGGTTCCTTTAAGAGGTTACGAAAACGCTTCTACAGAAGGAGGCTCGGCTACAGATATTACACCAATTGGTGGTGGAACAATCTACAGCAGATATGCAGCAGAATTAAGATACCCTATTTCTATGAACCAAACCGCAAAGATTTTTGCATTAACTTTTGCTGAAGCAGGAAACACTTGGAACAATTATTCTTCATTTAATCCGTTTCAGTTAAAAAGATCAGTAGGAGTGGGGATTAGAGTTTACATGGGTGCATTTGGTTTAATAGGATTTGATTTCGCTTATGGATTTGATAAAACTATTGGTGGCTCAGAACCTTCAGGATGGCAGACTCACTTCTTGATGAACCAGTCATTATAACACACAATCATCATTAATATGAAAAATTTAAAAGTTTTTTTAATATTTTTAATTTTTTTAACTGCTAATTCTGTTACATTTGCACAAAAAATAGGAGTGGTAGATACCAATTATATATTGAGTAAAATGCCACAGTATACAGAAGCACAAGCGAGACTAGAAGAACAAATCAAAGCTTGGGAAACAGAATTGCAAACCCTACAAGCAGAATATGATGCAAAAAAGGCAGCTTTTGAAAACGAAAAAGTACTTTTAGTAGGAGAGCAATTAAAACAAAGAGAGGCAGAAGTAAAAAACCTCGACAAAAAAATTAAAAAATTTATTGCTGAAAAATTCAGCGGAGAAGGAGAAATTAATAAATTTAGAGCCAATTTAGCAAAACCTTTTCAAGACCAAATTTGGAATGCCATCAAAACAGTTACAGAAAAAAATAGTTTGGGCATAGTTCTTGATAAAAGTAGTAATATGAGTGTTATTTTTCTTGATAAAAGATATGATTACACCGACAAAGTTTTAGACCAATTACTTAAAGGTCCTTCTAAAGAAGATACAAAAAGTAAAGACGCTAAAGCAAAAAATAAAAAATAGTAAAATAATAAACAATTTAAATTTTTAGAAAAACATGAAAAAATTAAGCGTATTATTTGCAGCAGTGATGATGTTTATGTCGTTCGGAGTTGCAAAGGCTCAGAAGATAGCTACAGTAGATGTGGCAGCTATTCTTAACATGATGCCAGAAAAAATAAAGGCTGATGAACAATTAAAAGCTTTCTCTACTGCTAAGCAAGCAGAATTAGAAAAACTAGCGACTGCTTTCCAAGCAGATGTTCAGAAATATCAACAAGAAGGAGCTAAATTAACTCCTCAGCAAAGAGAAGCTAAAGAAGCTGAATTGGGAAAAACTCAACAAAATCTTCAGCAAATGTCTCAGACTGCTCAAAAAGATTTATTAGACAGACAAGATGCTGCTTATGCACCAATCGAAAAAAGATTAAACGATGCTATTACCAGAGCTGCTAAAGCAAACGGTTGGGATTTTATCTTTGATTCTGCAACTAATGGATTAATCTACAAAGCTGGTCCAGATGCTACAGCTGCTGTAAAAAAAGAATTAGGAATCTAATTTATATCCTAAATATTATAAAACCAC